>JAGACY010000174.1 GCA_017613855.1 Pseudomonadota bacterium | reverse complement strand
GACGGGCTGCGTTACACACATGAGCTATGCCCCCGGGCGCCTTCTGCCCGTCAATCGGCTTGGCTATTTGCTTGCTGAAGATCTTCTTCCTGCAAATGAACGACTGACTTCGTTTATGCTCACATCGAAAGGAAAGAAATGTGCACTCGTCAAAGTTGGTGCTACCTGTGTGGGTAAAATCTCTATCCTTTATGATGAGTTTAAGTCCAATAGTTCTCTGTTTAAAACGCCATTTGTGCGCAAACTGTCTACTCCTTGGCAAATATCAGCCGGAGAGCAGATAGGATGTTTTGAACTTGGAAGCACAGTGGTGCTTTTAGTTGAGAGTGAAGCGTTTGTTCCGAATTCGGAACTTTACACCGGGGAACCTGTCAAGTACGGAAGTCCTCTGGGAAATTGGGAATAAGGTTACGCTGGCAAAGCGAGGTGACCTTCTTTTTTCATATATTATATTTTCTCTTTTTCGATTTTGGATTAGATTACCAAAGCGCATTAGAATGGATGTGCTTGTCTCGTGTAACTTCTCGTATCGACGTCATGCTCAAATAGGCTTACGACATGGATAAGGAAAACAAAGATATGGCTAATACCGGCAATGCTTCTTACGATCCTGATGCCGCAGAATTGCTTAAAGATCTTGAGGATGATGACGACGATTTTGTGCCACCTCCTACGGCTTCGTCACCCGTCAATCGTTCCCTCGTCAACATATTGACTTCATCGAGTAATTTCGAAGCATTGGCAACTTATCCTTCGCTGCCGGCTGTTCCTCCGCCTCCGGGATTTGAACCTGCCAGTAGTGCAGATTATGCTTTAAAGGCGAATGAAGCCGACAAAGAAGAAGACGAATCTCCTGTCGAAGCCGATGATCAGGATTCCGATGATACGTCTGACGAAGCAGCGCTTGAAGATGAGGACGAGGAGGAGGAAGAAGAGGACGCCGATGAGGAAGTGACACAAAGATTCGATAGAACACCCGTTCTTCCCGAAGCTGAATCTGTTGCTGAAACACCGGAAGAAGCCGTTCCGGCGAAAGAAGTCCCGGTAAAAGAATCTGTTGCTGCGAAAGAAGCCGCACCGGCAAAAGAAGTCAGCCAGCCGGCTGCAGCAGACGAAAAAGCTCCCGAAACGACTCCGCTTCCGAGTACGAAGTCGATTGCGCCCATTAAGCCCTTTGATACGAAATTTACAGATAAGACGCAAAGAACAAAGGGTCCGAAAGAAAAAGCGAAGGGAGAGAAAGAAAAACCGAAGACGGATTCCGGACTTAGACCAGTCCCTGTCGAAAAACCCGATAGATTGCCAGAGGTTCCTGTTGTTCCTGCCGAAAAGAGTGCACCAGAGCCTGAAGCCTCTGCAGAAAGACCAGCCGTTCCTGTGAATGCCGGTCCTCAGTCGGGGCCCAACAAGCGTCCGCCTGGGCTTCCCCCAATGCCTCCGGTGACAGCAGCTCCTGCACCCAATGCAAGAGTATTAAAAGATGGCGAGTTTGTAATGACCGTGGATGCGATCAATGATCTGCTTCCTGGCGGCAAACTGGATGAAGGCAAGGATCTTGCTGCCTTCAAACATCTCGACAATAATTGGTATTCCAAAGTATTTAATGAAGATTACTTCAGAACCATTCCCAAAAGCATGCCGCGCCAGTCGGCCCGTGAAGCCAGATTTATCATCGATCGTCTCGGAATCGAATCGGGTGCCCGCGTCCTCGATTTGTGCTGTGGGTTTGGTCGCCATACCATCGAATTGGCTGCCAAAGGGTTTGACATGGTCGGACTCGACCTTTCGATGGTCATGCTCAAAAAAGCACTCGCCGATGCTCAGGCCAAAGGACAAGCCATTAAGTTTGTCCATGGCGATATGAGAAAATTGACATTTAAGGCTATTTTTGATGCCATCTACAATGTCGATACCAGCTTTGGCTACTTCGATGAACTGAGTAACTTCAGAGTTCTTCAGGGGATCTTTAATGCACTTAAACCGGGTGGTGTTTTCCTCATTGAAACCATGAACCGCGATTTCATTGTCGATGATCTTCCCATGCGGTTATGGTGGAAAGGCAAAGAGTGCATGCTGCTCGAAGAAATCGACATTGATCAATTGAGCGGTTTCCTCAGTGTTCAGAGATCCTTCGTATTTGATGATCCTAAGCGTCCACCCTGGGAACAGAAAATCCAGATCAGGCTCTATTCTGTCACTGAAATGCGTGCACTGCTGATGCGAGCCGGATTTAGTGTCGTTGAATTGAGCGGCGATTATTCACTTCCCGGTGCTTACTTTGGAGCGACCAGTCCTAAAAACATTTTTGTCGCCGAAAAACCCATTCACTAGTTGTTATGCTATGAGAAGACGCCCCGATTTGGGGCGTTTTTTTTGATTTGTTCCAGGCTAATGAACTGTGAGTCGTGAGCAACAGAAGGAGGCGGACGCGTATTGCCCTCAGCAATAGCGGCCGCAGCCGGGCGTATTGAGGCAAAGCCGAAAAGCCCGGCAAATAAAAAAAAATCCCTGATGCATTTTTTTTGGCCGATTTTGTCAAAAATTGCCCATATTATAAGGCAAGCACAAAACACATCAGGGAGAATAAACCATGGAAAACAAGGGCCTCGTCGATTTTGTCCGCAATGCATGGCATGCCAGCATTTGTGATGCAGCAGAAAACAATCCCGTCAACGTGTTTAAGGCCGTTGGGGCGTGTATGGAGGTTTATGTTTTTGGTGCCGAAGCTGCGCCTGGGACGTGTCAGATTCAGCGTTTTCTGCATGCACACCCGGATTCGGTTGTGATCATCGAATATCCGGGTAAATGTGTTATCGATATTTATGCACAGTCGGTTTTTGATGCCTCGCCCATTGTGGCCAAAGATGTGGCATGGGAAAATAATGAGGAACTGGCTGAACTTGGTGATTTGCCAACCTATCTGGAATTTGCGTTTGAGCTCGACCGAAAATTTGGCAAACGCCGTCTGGAACAGAAATTTGTGGCTTCATTTAAGCATTATTGTCAAAAACTCGCTCAAAACTGGGAGAATCTTACCGATGATACGCAGGAAATCCGGCATCAGCTTGCTTTGGATACCCTTTTGAGGTTGTTTTTTACGGCATTTCTTGCGGCGCGCGGGATTTTGGATAATCGATCGGATTTTTTGATTGCGGAGGCGCGCAAATGCTGTGATGACGGTGGCTCGATCTATTGTGATTTCTTGCAGCCGCTGTTTTTTGAAACGCTCAATCGGGCTCCGCACAGACGTACCCAACGCGTCCGGAAATTCGGAAAAATCCCGTTTTTAAATGGTGGTTTGTTCACGCCGGGGATGCAGGAATTGATGTCTCCGCGTTTGACGGCTCCCAATGAAATTTGGATTGAAATTTTCGGGGAATTGTTTGGGCGCTATGCTCTGACCACACATCATTCGCAGTCGAACCATTCTTTGACGCTCGATCCGCTCATGCTCGGTCATGTTTTTGAGACGCTCATGCGCAAGGATAATCGGAATGCGACCGGTTCTTATTATACTCCGATCCCCATGGCGAGGAAGGTCGTGCTGGATGTCTTTCGGCAATGGTTTCGACGGGAAACGGCATTGTCTGAGGCGCAGATCGACGGGATATGCCTGCGGGATGAATTTGGTGAGATTGCGCCGGATGCAGCGCAAAAAATTGAAGAACAGCTCTCGAAAATATCGATTCTCGATCCGGCTGCGGGGAGTGGTTCATTTTTGCAGTGCGCGCTCAGCCTTTTGCATCGGATACGAACGGGATTGCAAAACCGCTATTCTACAGCGGAATCTGCCGGGAGTCTGGCGAGACAGATTTTATCGAGGAATTTGTACGGCGTGGATATTGTGCCGGCTGCAAGGCAGATCTGTGAACTGCGGCTCTGGCTGGAACTGATGCATTATTTTGATAAGACTGAGGAAATCCCTTCGCTTCCGAATCTCGATGTCAACATTCAGTGCGGCGATGCTCTTGTCGAATGTGGTCAGCTGGCCAAAATACTGGGCGTTCCCAAGCGCGATTTGCCATGTATTCAGGAACTCAGCCACCTTAAGCACCGTTATCGTCTTTCGACGGGGCCAACAAAGAAAATACTCGCCAGGCGGATCGAGCAGAATCTGCAGCAAATGAGCGCGCAAATGATGTCGCAGATGATCGTGCAGTGTGAGGATGCATGCCGGCAATACCGATGTGTGCAGGGGGCTTTGTTTGGAAAAGCTCAGATTTCGGTCAGAGACAGGCAGCATCTGGAGGCAATCGAAGCTCAAAAAGAAAAACTGAAGAATTATCTCGAGTTCGGGCTTGTTCCGGGATTCAGTTTTGAAATTCATTTTGGAGACATTCTTGAACAGGGCGGTTTTGATATGGTTTTGGGCAATCCACCATGGTTTTCACTGCATACTATGCCCGACTCTGCTCAAAATGCGCTTCGTGCGCTCTATCAGACTGCCATTCCCATACGCGGGACGAAAGCACAATCATCGGATATCAGTGCTCTTTTTATCGAAAAAGCGATTCGCTGTGCCCGGCGCGATGGGCTGATTGCGATGATTGTTCCCAACAAATTATTCAATGCTCCATCGTACGAAAGTTTCAGAAATCACATTGCTTCGCATGCAGTCATTATGTCCATTCAGGATTTGTCTCATTCGAAATGCAATACCTTTGCGGCTGCGGCATATCCGACGACTTTGATTTTGTGCAGAACTGAAATACAGCCGATATTTGTTTCTCAAAAGGAAAAACAGCAGCCTGTTTCGACTCTCATTTTAAAGAATCCATCTGTGTCTAAGTGTACGATCGGCGACTTTTTCACAGTGAAAAGAGGGGTTTGCACTGGTGCGAACGACATTTTTATTCCTGTTGAAACGATATCCGCAGGTGAGATGGTGCATGCGAGGATGAAAAATTGTCAGCATTCGATTGAGATCGAGCGGGCACTGGTCCATCCGACGCTGAGAGGGGCTGATATTCGTGCGTATGGGTATCATCCGGAAAGGGAAATTATATTTACCCATGCGTTCGAGCGAGGAATGGAGGTAATAGGGCGATTGCCGCCCCATGCGGGGCGATGGTTTGAGCAAAACCGTGAGATTTTGCAATTACGAAAGGGGCTTGGCCGCAAGTGCTGCCATGCTTTGTTTGGTGTATCGCATCATTTAGCCTTTTCGAAAGTCGTATGGCGCGATATCGCTCCCAGAATTGAAGCGTGTTTTGTGGATGAACCGGGCATCATTCCTCTGAATACCGTTTATTACATTGCCGTTCGGTCGAGCGATCTCGGATATCTCCTGGCAGCCTATCTGAATTCTGCATTTGCGCGCGAATTCTGTAGTAGCCGTGCGGAGCATGCCCAAAATAATTACAGAAGATTTTTTGCCTGGGTCATTGAGGCGCTGCCCTGGTGCTTTGGGGAAGACCCACAATCAGAAGAAACAAAGGAAATCATAGAGCTTTCTAAGCAGTGTCATTCCATGAGGTCAGAGTGCAATGTTATGACGCGGCAGATTGATGATCTGGTCGAAAAATGCATGGCATCCGTCCATCTTCGGTGTGCATGAGGTGAGCGATGGACTGCATCAGACAATATCTTGAAGATTGTGAAATCCCTCCTCCCGTTGGGACTGAAATATTGGAATTGCTGACGGTACCTCAGCAAAGGACGCTGCAGGCATGCTGCGAGATTTTAAGCAACCATCGGGCAGTTCTTTTGGATGAAGCCACCGGGACGGGAAAAACATTTGTCGCATCCGCGCTTGCCGCCTGGTACGCGCAAACTAATCCGGATGTCCAGATTGTCGTTGTTGCGCCTGCGCATTTGCTGGAGCACTGGCAGCGTGTATTGGGAAAATTTGGTGTTGTTGTCTCTCTCTATTCGTATCAGTTGGTGAGCCTTGACAGAATTACATGTCCGCAGGCGCCGGACAGCCTATGGATCCTGGATGAAGCACATTTGCTAAAAAATCCTGCAACGCTGCGGCATCGCCATCTGCGTACATGGACTGCTTGTCATCGGATTTGTTTGATTACGGCAACGCCGGTTTGCCTGTCCTGGGCTGACTTAAGGGCACTCATGTCATTGTGCGGTTTTCCCGACTGCATCAAGGATAATGCGTGGCTGAGGAGTTTTGCCAATGCTATTCGGCCGCAGACGCAGGTTTTGAGGCTTTTGCCTGAGGGGCAGTATGGTTGTCACAATCATGAAATTGTGTATGCGATCAGCCCTCATAAACAGAAAATTCAAAGGTTAATCGAACAGATTCAGAATATCCCGTGGCTGGTTCAAACATCGAATGGGGCCGTGGAATTGCAGCTCATACGGAATTTGCTGATGCACCGTCTGTTTAGTCATCGGGAATCCTGCTTATACAGCCTAAAAAAAATTGCGAGATTCTACAAAATATGTGCGCTCAATCCGGAACGATGCCTGATGACGCGGAAAGCCTTTTATAAAATGATGGGCATAGAGGGGCGGCAGCTATGTCTGCCATTGGGGAATGACTCGGTAGAATTGCAGGCGATGCATTTTCAACTCGATGATATTCAGGAACAAATCGGATCTGCTGTTCACGAATTGGAATGGATTTGCAGGCATGAGCCGGATGAAAAAATCCTTCGTCTCCTGGCGTGGATTCGAACCGTGGATGAGGATGAGCAAATTGTCATTTTTACACAATACTGTGACACTGCGCGCATTTTGGAGAAGTCTCTTTCGGTATTGGGACGAGTTGGGGTGCTCACTTCGGGAACTGCTCGGTTAAACAATTACGAGATTGATGCCAATTTACTCATGTCGATGTTCAATCCCGACGGGAACATACCTGAGTGGTGGGACAGAACCGGGCAAAAAACAGCCCGTATATTGATTTGTACGGATGCATTTTCCTGCGGACAAAATTTTCAAAAAGCATCTGTGCTGGTTCACTTTGATTTGCCATGGAATCCTGCATTGATCCAACAGAGAAACGGACGCCTCATGCGAAAGGGGCAAATCCATCATCATATTAGAATCATGACTTTTAGAACGATCGATCAAAGTGATGAGATAGAGATGTATCAAACGCATTTTGAATCGCAGATGAAGTCGCGCGAAGAACTTCAGAACACCTGGAAAACACGCAATATGACGCTTGAAATGGATGAGATGATCATTTGTCGTGCATTGGGCATACCGCATTTATGGGGCAAGACACAGGGGAGATGGGTTCCCATTGCGCTCTCAGACATTCCGGATAATTCCAAAGTCATTGTCACATCTCAAACAGTCGAATCGGCATTTTCGTGCAATATTGCATCCATGAAGAAACAATATGCGGAGATGTGGCATCATCTTAAGAAAACGCAGGCCAATTCAGTCATGATGCGCAGTTTTGTGCGGCGCATTTATACAGCAGCCATGTTTCCCCAGATGGTACATGAAGGGAATGCTATTCGAACTTTTGAACAAACTTCGCCCATTTGGGAGTCCCAAGGTATTTCCTGCTTACATATTCGGATTTTGCCCTAGCAAAAGTATATCAACCCACAAATTATGCACAACTTATCCACAGGATGAATGTGAATCATGTGGATTGATTGCCGAAAACCCTGTCAAGAATAAAATTGAATCACATTTTGCAAACCCTTGTATTTTAAGGAAATTATTTATTTTCTCACAAAAGACTTTTTCTGCTTGACTCGCCCGGTTTTGCCCAAGTGATGTGCCCATCCTGTGGATAACTTGTGGACAAAGGAGGAATAATATGAATCGCCAAACCGACAAACACTTACATCATAAGCAATTCTGGACACCGCATTACCAAATCATCACAGCCTCGAGACGGGTAGGACGCAGTGCAGAAAATTTGGTTATTTTTTATTTAAAAAATCGCGGTTGGAGAATCCTCGCGAGGAATTATGAGACATCGCGCGGAGAAGTCGATATTATTGCCTATAAGATGCATGCAGATTTGAAAGGCTATCCGACTGTCGTTTTTGTCGAGGTCAAATCGCGTTCGAATGCACAAGGACTATCACCAGAACTCAATGTCACAGCTGCAAAACAACGCAAATTGTCCGCAACGATCCGACAGTGGATTGGAGCTCATGCAAGACTCAGAGCCGTCTATCGGTGTGATATTGCGGCGCTGATTGTACCCAGAAAAAAGATACCGAGAATTCGGTATTTTCCCAATGCGTACTGTATGCGTGAGCCGTTTGGATGGTAGGGGCCGCGGCTATTTCATACGCCGACGGCGCGCCGGCTATTTGGGGCTTTGCCCCAAATACGCCCGGCGCAGCGGCGCTATGCTGATGGCATACGCGTCGCTTGATAATTCGGAATTCGGAATGCGGAATGCGGAATTATTTTCTAATGCGTAATTCGTAATGCGTAATGCGTAATTGAATTTGCAAAACTACAGGAAAAAGTCTGAAGCTAAGGGAGAATAGCGTTCTGAATGCGGAAGTATGAATGCGAAATTAGGAATTGTTTTTTAATACGGAATTCAAAATTGAATTAAAACTCGCATTGCGAATTAAAATTAATTCGCGGGCATTTGGAATGAATTGAGAATATCGTTAAACAAGGGCGCATAGGCCTGGAACCAAAGGATCGGGGCGGATGCATAATAGAGTATTACCGTGTTATCCGGCAATTTGGCGACACACACAAAGAGCCTGTATTCTTCGCCACCGATGGGACCGGAAATCGTACCTTTTTGTCCCTGAATGCCCGATTCCAACTGGAAGGTTTCATTCGAATCCTGTTTGAATTTGGTTTTATAATAATCGGAGAGAAACGAGAGTGAATCGCTCCAGGACATGGGTGTGTCTCTTTTTTCGATGTGTCCCATGACGCCGTTGTGGTAGGGTACCCAGAAGTTCAGGATATTTTCGTTCTGAGGATGGGATTTCCATGTTTTGGGCAGTTTGAATGCAACGGGAAGTTTCGCATTTGAATTGGCAAGTTCTTCGAGCGCGATTTTTTGAATAATCTCGTGGGAATCCGGGTGCGCGGATGCGAGTGCGGGAGACATGGCGGCAAGCGCTAAAAAGATGAGAGCAGAGAGCTGAATACGCATAACAATGGCCGTCAGTAAGCAATGGCAAACAAAAAATCCGACGCGTATGCAATAGCGTCGAAGGCCGTGGTGTATTGAGCGCAGCGAAATAACCCGGCCACACTCTACAAAGAAAGAGGCAATAAAAAAGCCTCTGTTTCCAGAGGCTTAAGATGAATTATAGAGGTTCTTCGGTCGCGATGATGTGGAGTCTGTTTTGGAGTCCGTCGGTCGTTTTTTCGATTTCGCCGAGGATGGCCAGAATCTGAATCATACGTTTACGATAACGTTCAAGGGCGTTTGCACTTTCGGCAAAGAGTTTGTCACGTCCGATGAGAATGACTTCATCGGCGAAAACATTTTGTGAAGCGCCGGATTTATCGACGATCTCATAGATGAGTCGTTTGGGCAGAACGAGGTTAGGATCAGTTGTGATTTCAGCAACTTCGTCAACTTTCTTGCCGGCTTTGGCAGCCTTGGCAGCTTTTTCTTTAGCCTTTTTCTTTTGAACGTCTTCTTCTTCGGAATAAGTTCTGGCTTTGACTTGATCGGCGGGAATCTTACCGGAATCGATCATCTGCTGGAAAACTTTGCTGGCCTCGACATCGTCGGTGATTGCGCGTTTAACCTGATAAACCTGAGTACAGGTAAAGGCTTTGAGGAAGCGGTCGGAACCGAGTTCGGTGAGGGTAAGGAGCTGAGCGGCATCGACTTTGAGTGCATAGACGATGTGTCTGTCGGTAGCGCTGCTTTGACCGAGCAGGGTTTGAATTTCATCCATATCAGCGTCGGTCTGCTGGATATGTGAATCGAGGAGCGCGCCGAGGAGTGTGGTACCGGCACCGAAACCTCGGAGGTCGCTCAGAGGATTCTGAGCGGAGTTGCTGGCCATGGTGATGGTGTTTTTAGGCAGATCGGAGCTGACATCGAGAATGAAATTTTTGCTTTTATAAGTCTTAATAACATTCTCATAGAAGTCGTGATTATACTCAAGAACGCCGGCACCCAGGGATTCGCTGCGCTGTTTCCAAACCTGAGCAAACGTCTGGAAGGCATCGATTTTGGGCTGAACGTGACCTTCGACAGTCTTTGCGACTTCGATACGTTCATTGACGCTCGCGCGATCGGCGAGAACGCCTTGCCAGCACCATCCGATGAAGCATCCGAAAACGAGGCAAATGACGCCAACGAAACAAACCATAATGGGTTTCGTATTATCTTTGGGCGGCATGAGGGATTTATCGACCTGATCCATATCGAAGTCGAACATTTTTCCCGGGCCTTTTTCTTCATCCTGGATGATGATTTCTTTGGACTGCTTGGGTACTTTACCACTGAAGCCGCCGCCGAATCCGCCACCGCCGCCACTATTTTTGGCAGCCATACGGGCTTTGAGTTCATCGAGATTCTTGAACTTTGAATTATTGGAAGAATTCAACATTCCCTCCTAAGCAAACAAGGGCGGACAAATCCGTCTAATGCCAATTAAATTGATTATATCAGGGAGTGACGGCAATGGAAGTGCCGTATGGGTGTTACTTATCTTTCGGAATAAATGTGTCGAGTTGTGAGACGATGCCTGCACTTTCGGATTTTGCACGATCGAGCACGGCTTTAATCAACTCATTGCGCTGCTGATAGCGTTCGAGAGCATTTGCCGAATGACCGAAGAGCAAAGTACGGTCGATGAGGATAACTTCATCGGCGAAAAGCAGGGATTCGTTGCCACGGCGATCAAGTACGCGATACAGCAGGTGGTTGGGAAGATCGAGTCCTTCTGGAATCGCTTCTTTTTTGTCGGTTGGCTGATAATCGCGGCGTGAACGCTGCCATTCCGACCATTTTAAATCGACCTTCATTTGGCTGTAGGCGCTCGATGCTTCGACATCATCTTCGATGACACTGCGGTAAGTATAAATGCCGATGACGCCATTGGCGTATTGGGAACGCGGAGCATCTGTCGCAAGATAGTGGATGGCATCCGGCAGAACCTGCATGGCATAGACGACTTTTGAATGGTCACTCTTGCTCTGGAGTTCGAGGATTTCATCTGAATCCGCGCGAGTCTCATTGACATGGGAGCTTAAAAGCTGTGTCAGGAGCATGGTATCCGCTGAATATTTGCGCAGACCTTCGAGGGGATTCTGTGCTTCACCTGCGAGCAATACGGCTTCGGACGTGATTTCGCTCGACATATCCAGCATGAAATTGTTCTTGCTGTATCCCGCAACGACACTTTGGAAACTCGATTCATCGTAGGGGGCCTGAGCGAGTTTTGCGAATTCACCATAAAACTTATCAAAACCGGACAGTTTGGTTTCTGTCGTGTTTTTGATGGTTTTGGCAATTGAAGCTTTTCGCTGAATGTCTGCCTTAGAGGCAGAGTGTGATGCCGCAGCCAACCCTATGCCGCCACCGATGAGTGCCAATACAAGGAACGCAGCGCTGACTTTGTAGACACGCGTGTCTACCTGGGTTTCTTCGCGGATTGCGGACAGGTTGCGAATCTCAGCTTCGTCTACCTCGTGAATCTGCGGTACATAATTATAGTCATCCGGCTCTGGCTCGTACTCTTCCTTGATGACAACTTCTTCTTCGGATATACCGTCCAAATTTCCATACCCGGGATTATTGTTCAAAGAATTCAACATCCCCTCCTAAGCTTCCTCAATTGTCGTTTGCATGTGGATTACAAATGCACGAACTGTTTTCAAATACACGGCAAATTTAGATGCCGACGCGGTTGCGTACTTTACTTCATCTTAAACTCTTACGTCAAGTGGATTCAGATGTCCGAAGTGTTTTGTGATATCCAGGTCTGTTCATGGATATACGATATGCAATGCGTATTTCATGGCGTGACGCATTTCGGTATTCGGCTCACCACCGGACGCAGGGGGTTGGTTAGTTTAGGTCTGCAAAAAGTTTAATATTCGGATCTTCGAGATTTTTGATGGAGACGGTTTGGGTCCACTTCTCGTAATCGGCATGTGAGACTTCAACCTGTATGTCTTCCAGCTGTGGGTTGATTTCTTTCGTAAACGGTGTCTCGCCTTTGGCAATCTGGCTGCCGTTGCTGTAAACGAAGACTGCGCAATGATCCGGGGAAGAGGACACATGCAGCAGCACGGGGCTTCCCGGTTCGAGGGTCATTGTGAGTTTCATATCGGCTTCTACTGTTCCGGCAAGAAGTAATGGCTGATATCCTGGCTTGTATGACCGGAGTGTGTAGTTGTTACCCACTGTGCCTTCGATGATCCTTGGACTTCCCGTCCCCTGAACGAGTTTGCCGTCGACAAAAAGCAGGGCATCCTCTGGTGAGATCTCTACCGAGTACTTGGTTAGGACAGGTTTGGGACGCAGGAGCTCAAGGCGGGCCTGGGATCTGCCATTTTCGAGATCAATATTGAAGGTCTCTCGCTCATATCCGGGCATGATCACATCAACAGAATAGGATCCTGCCTGAAGATCTGAGAATGTGACATTGGCACCTTTGGCTGTTTCTGACGGTTTGTCTGTTGCATTCCGCGGGAACCGATAGAGAAATACTTCTGTCTGGGCGGAATTCTCAGAGGTGGGGGCAATATTGAATGTCACTTCTGCCGAACCTGGAAGCTTGAGCTCCGGTTTGGGAAGCTGTATCAAATCAAAAATGAAGATGAGCGGGCTGGCCATCAGGCAAATACACAGCACGATAATGAATATCGCAAGCCCTGTACGTGTACGGGCCCGGCGTACAATGCGTTTCATGCGCACATAGTTCGGGTCGGATACGGTGGGAGCTACACCTTCGGGAACGAGTTCGACGTCTTCTTCGGATTGGAGTGAATTGGCAGAGATATCGAGGCGCGCGCCTCCCCCCTCGGTGTCTATGGTCTTGGGCGATCGCGGTTTGACAATGGGAATGGCTTTCCCGCCCTCGGGGGCTTCGACGCGTATGACTTCTGCAGGGACGGCCGCCAGCTTCCCTGAAGAGGCTTTGGCGAGTTCATCTTCTGTCAGAGGAGCGGTGCCTTTTTCGAGTTCATCCAGTGATGCTTCAGACAGCGCGGCGTTGTCGATGGCTTTGGGTTTGGATGTTGACTCGCTGGTATAGCTGCTGGCATGCTCACGATTGTATTTGTCGACGTCTTCGACCGTGTTGAGCTGCTTGAAAATAGGGATCTTCTCCCACTCTTCTTCAAATTCTTTTGCAAATGCTTTGCACATCCATGTCTGGAGATGCCATTGCGTAAAAGGTGTTTTGCAGCTGCTGATAAACTCAATCAGGTCGACGACCATTTCGCTCGCAAACTTGTAGCGTTTTGAAAGGTCTTTCGAGAGCGCCTTCATGCAGATCTTTTCGACGACATCTGGAATGAGCTTATTGTATTTGGTGGGGGGCGTGATGTTGCATTCGGAGATCATCTCGAGTATGGCGATCTCTGCTTCTGCCTGAAACAGTCTGCGTCCTGTCAGAAGCTCCCAGAAAATGACACCGAGTGCAAAAATGTCGGAACGGTGATCGATTTCCTGATTGGTCGCCTGCTCTGGGCTCATGTAGCTGTATTTGCCCTTGAGGACGCCGTCCATCGAATGGGAAGTCTTGCGTGCGGCTTTCGATACGCCAAAATCGATGAGTTTGACAACACCATCATACGTGACGAGCAGATTCTGGGGGCTGACATCCCGGTGGACAATCCCCATGGGCTGTCCCTCTTTATCTACCGCACGGTGGGCGTAATCCAGACCTTGTGCCGCCTGGGCAATGATAAAACATGCCTGGCTGACACTCATGATTTTTTTCTTTTTGCGATAGTATTCCTGGATTGCCTTGACATCACGGCCTGCAATGTATTCCATCGCGATGTAGTGGGAATCACCCAGCCGTCCCAGCTCATAGATCTGGCATACATTGGGATGCTCAAGTTCTACGGCCAGTTTTGCCTCATTGATAAACATCGAGACAAAATCTTCGTCTGCCGCAAGGTGCGGCAGGATGCGTTTGATGGCAAAAAATCGCTCAAAGTCCGGAGCATCCAGAAGTTTGGCTCGGTATACTTCTGCCATGCCACCGACGCTGACTCGTTCGAGTAAAATGAATTTTCCAAAAATTTTAGGCTGTATCACGGGACTATCCAACACAACGAAAAAGTTAAAGACTTTTTATTTTACCGCGCCATTTAAACATTGGCAATAAAATGTAGCGTTCGAACTCCTTTTGAGGGATGGCTTCGTTTTTTTCTCTCTCAGGATGATAGTTTTGACATGGTAATCTGCAAACTGCCGTCCGTGCCTGCAAATGAGTCCAGCATACGAGATGATGCGATGAGATCATCTATGGTGGGGGCACTTTGCGCAAGTTCGTGTGTGACCTGGGTAAGGTATGATCTGGATTGTGAGATTTCCTCCGCAAAGAGCGCAGACATCCATCCCTGCAGGAGTGATTGTCCACCTGAATTGCCGGTCACTTTCCGGAACATTGTCAGATCCTGAATAAACGCGCCGGCATCCGCATAGCGATGATTGGGATTTTTTTCGAGCCCCCTCATAATGATGCGCGATAGAAATGACGGAAAATTGATGTTGTGTGCAGATGGAGAAACCGGATTCCGGGTCATCACGGCATTGATGGTTTTGATATCGTTGTCGCAGCCAAATGCAGAATGCCCCATTGTCATTTCATACAAGACTGCCGCCAGAGAAAATAAGTCACTCCGGGCATCCACGTTGTTGCCGTAACATTGTTCGGGGCTCATGTAAGGCGGTTTGCCGACGAGCATGCCATGCTGAATGTCGATATCTTCAGAATCCGTGCGGGCTACGCCGAAATCGAAGAGCTTGCACCTTCCGTCGAAGTAAATGAAAATATTCTGGGGATTGATATCCCGGTGAATGACGTGCAGCTGTGTGCCATCTCTTTGCGGAATTGAATGGAGGTACGACAGGCCCTGCAATATTTCGAGGGCGATGTACGATGCAATTTCGGGAGTAAGCTGCTGATTGGGGGCGCGCTTGAGCAATGCATCGAGTGTGACGCCGTCCATAAACTCCATAATCATGACATTGCGCCCCTCGATGATGTCGCAGTCCCAGACGTTTACGATGTTCGCGTGATCAAGCGCGAGGCTGATGGCTGCTTCACGATAAAACAGACGGATATAGTCCGGTATCGCATTGTAAGCACTCAGAATGCATTTCAGCGCTACAAATTTGATCACATCCGTTGAAATCTGGCGTGCGGCAAGCCAGGTCTCAGCCATACTGCCAATGCCAAGACGTTTGAGCAAAAGATAGTGACCAAGCCTTTGTGCATTCATGGCGGTGAGCTGCCTCGTTTGCAGGTAAACTTAAAACGGAGCGTGGATCGGGAAAATCAGTGAAACGTCTTATTGATAAAACAGCTTCAGATAATCGACGATCTGGTCATACCCTGAATCCTTCATGTAATAACCATGAAGGTTCATTTGTTTGCAGTACTGTTCGATGGCTTCTTCGTCACCGCTGCACAACAGTACAACAATCATTTTGGACATGGTTGAAGCATTCATAAGCGTCGACAGGACGGTATCTGTGTCAATATTGGGCATGTCAGGGTTGAACAGCAGGATATCGGGCTTTTCAAAATCAAATTTCGAAAGTATCCCATACGGACCTGTCAATGAGCATACTTCGTACCCAGCTGCTTTTAGAATTCCTTCCAGCTCGAAAACATCTGTAAGCTGATTGTCTAAAATCATTACCTTGGGCATGCAAAGCACTCCTCTTCACTCAGCCATCTTACCCATAAAATGACCAATGCTAAAATACGTGATTTTATGAGCGAAAGCAAAATTAATATGAAACCGAGCAATGAGGCGCCGGATGATAAGTTGCGGTAACAGCAGGAATTCACAATAGAATGTGTATTTCTTTGCAATGTGTTTCTCTTTTATATCGATAGGTCGGGGAACGGTGTCGGGGGGAATTGTAGATTGGCTTTTGCTCACATAAACTGTGGTGTTTTTTTGTCTGTACAGGGGGCAGGCCCCCTGCGGCGCTATTTGCTTCGCAAATACGCGCCTACCCCCTGCGGCGCTATTTGCTTCGCAAATACGCGCCTGCCACCGGTGCATGCATGGATTCTGAGCGTTTTCGAAGAACTGCTGCATCCAGAGTATTCCCTCTGTCAGGTATTTTTTTTCTATATATAATGATAGCCCTGGGCTGACCGATTACGCCCGGAGTTGCGATTTGCAAATTCCGAATTCATTTCCGGGAGCCAGACAGAATTTTTTTTATGATTGTTTGGGATGTCGCAGAGAAGTGTTGAAATTGAGGATGTTTCGCGTTAAATTTCACTGTCTCGTATTTAAAGCCTTATGGTGAGGCTGATAAATCTTGCAGAGGAGATTGTGATGTCTGAGAAGAATTTGAAGCGCTTAGGACGAGGAGTCCTTCTGGGATTGGGCATTTTTATGAGCATCCCTGTTTCGCAGGTGTTTGCTCAGGATATTAAGGTATTGCGGGATGATGTCCGTCAATATCAGCTCCGTATTGAAAAAATCAAAACGGGCGATACGACACGTTATAACAGCGAAATGTCCCAGATCTCGAGCTGGATCGATGAAGCTCTCATTTTAATTGGCAAAGAGGAGAAGGAAAAGGTCAGTTCACTCGTACTCAAACTCGGTGTCTATATCGATTTTGTTGAAGCATCCATGCTGCGTGACGTTGAAATGGGCAAAGCGATGGAAGCAGAAGCCAAACTGAAAGCACTGAAGGCGGAATACGGCAAGCTCGAAGCTCAGGTGCAGCAGCTGACGGCCGAAGAAGATGTTCTTAAATCGAAAGCAGACAGCATGAAGAAGTAGGGGTGTGTAATATGAAACATAACAGAATTTTCCAGATGGCATTATGTAGTGTGGCTGCCCTTGGCATTCTGGCTGGTTGCGGCCCTCAGAATAAACCTGCGGAACTGACGCAGCTCGAAGAACTCCGCAATAGTGAGGAAGCGGCACAGATTAACACCCAGGCCCCGGATGCCTATAAAGTCTGCACCGATTTGACGAATAAGTCACTCAGCGCATGGCAGGATGGTGAACAGAGCAAAGCCAAAACGTATGCGGCACTCGGACAGCGTCAGTATGCAACAGCACGTGCAATGGCAAAAGCCAATGAAGCCAAACAGCGTCAGGCTGCTGCCGAAAAGGAAATCAAGGAAACCACACTCCAGATGGAGACCCTGAATGCAAAATATGAAGGTTTGACCAAGAGCGTCGGTCTGATCAAGCAGAACATCTCTGATACCGACCTTGCCAATGTCGAAAATCGCATTCAGGCTGCAATGACCGAAAGAGAAAAAGCAGCTGGTGTTGGCGCACAGGATTCACAGAAAGATATCTTTGCTGCTGCCGAAGCCAAGTTAAAAGAAGCTGGTGACAAGAGCTCACACGGTGATCGCGATGGTGCCGGTGCGGCTGCCGAAGAGGCACGTCAGCTCTTCTCCAAGGCTTATGAACAGGCTAAACCCGATTTCGATAAGAAACAGGCCCAGGCACAGTCTGCCGAACGTCAGAAATCACTCTTTACAGAAGCTCAGGCAATTGTTGGCCCGGACTATGTCTTCACCGATATGAAGAGTGTTGTCATTGTTCTCGCCAGCGCATTCGAAAAGAATAAGAGCGATATCCTCCCCGTCAAACAGGAGGCTTTGAAACGCATTGCTGAGTTGGCTAAAAAATACAAAGATGCCACGGTCATGATCGAAGGCCACGTTCAGAAAGGAACGAAGAATTATTTCGAAGTCAGCCAGCGTCGTTGTGATGCTACGCGCGACTATTTGGTCTCGCTCGGCGTGGAATATGGTCGTATGATGACCACAGCAAAAGGCAAAGACGTCCTCCGTTATGATGAAAAACAGAAGGACAACAGAGCGAAAAATGACCGCGTGGAAATTTCTCTCGTTTTACCGTAATGTGTGACGGAAGATTTTCGCGGGTGAGCGTGCTGGTGGGCGAGAAAACACTGGCGCGCTTTGCGGATGCTCACGTATGTATTGTGGGGTATGGTGCGGTCGGCAGCTTTGCTGCCGAAGCACTGGCCCGCAGCGGCGTGGGCTTTTTTCGTTTGGTAGATGGTGATATCTATGCGGTTCATCACATCAACCGCCAGATCGGTGCAGATGAAAAGACCTTGGGAATGTACAAGGTTTCTGTAGGAAAAGAACATCTGTGTGCCATTCATCCGGGTATCACGGTCGAATGCGTTAAGGCTGTTGTGGATGCATCCAATGTCGGTGTGGTGGATGCCCCATTTGCAGATGGCAGACGTCCGGATGTTATTGTGGATGCAATTGATACGATCGATGCAAAAGTCGAGTTGATCGTGCATTGTGTCAGGACAGGCATTCCAATCATATCGAGTATGGGGGCTGCTAGAAAAATGAGGCCTTCGGAAGTGAGTTTTGCGGATATATCGCAGACCGAAATCTGCCCGCTGGCACGGGAAGTAAGAAGGCGTCTTCGTATGTTTGGGATTACGCAAGGTGTAGGATGTGTCTATTCGAGGGAGCCGGCACAGAAGGAAACGCATCGTCCCCAGCAGCTTCGGGACGATAAACAGAAAATTGCCAGGCCGGTATTGGGCAGCCTGATTACGGTTACGGGGACTTTCGGACTCAGGGTTGCGGCCGAGTGTCTGAATCTGATTGCCGCTGAGAATAATGAACGGGATAATTTCGTTAAGGCATAGATTGACAAACGATGTCTTTACATGTTAAAAGAAACTGCGACGTAGAAATTACGGCAGCTTAATACCAGTTTTTGCAATGAGGTCATCAGCGTGGTGCTGATAGCTAAGGAGACATAGGTATGCATCTGAAGAGTGGGAAGCTAGGCTTAAGTGCAGTGTTAATCGCTGGTGCAATGATGTTTGCACCATTAAGTGCACAGGCTCAGGATGGTGGTTTGGATTTTGGTGATGAGGGGTCAACTGAGAATTCAGGATCAGCTGAGGAATCAGGTGGCGGGCTCGATTTTGGGTCTGAGGGCGGCGCTGCCACTCCCGCAGCACCAGCCGTGATCGATACAAGCTCAGGTGCGTATGCTAACTATACACAAGCCCAGGCAATGATCGAATCTGGTAATTACATTCAGGCAGCCCAGCTCCTGAATGACACGATTGCTGCCGGTGACACTGCTTCTGTTGGTATGTCCGCTCAGCTTCATTATGAATTGGGACGTGCCCTCTACGAAGCCAAGTTTTATCAGTCGGCTCTGAACCATTTTGATATGGTCGTTTCCCAGGGACCAAGCTCAAAAGAATTCGACCTGTCGCTGAATTACCTGGTTCTGATCGGACGTGTGCTTCCCGGTGAACCGAGAAGATATGCCCGTATTTATGAGAACTATCTGGATAAATTCCCTGCAGAGGTTCCGGCGGCTTTGACCTCCGAAGTCGGCTATCTCCTCGCTATGGCTGCTTATCGTGAATCTAAACTCGATGACGTCGTATTCTTCGTCGGTTCGGTTGCACAGGACAGCCCGCTGTATCCCAAATCGCGTTACCTCGAAGGCGTAACCTATGTTCGTCAGAATAAAGGTCAGCCCGCACTCGATTCCTTTAAAGAGGTTTTGCGCTGGCTCGATACCAAGTCGACTTCCGCGGAAGGTCTGACAAAAGATGAAGCACGTCTTCGTGAATATACCTATGCTGCACTCGCCCGCGTGTTCTACCAGGTCGGTTCCACACTGTGGAAAATGGGTGAACGTGAAAAGGCTGCCAACAGCTGGTCTACTTCCATTAAATATTACAATGCTTTCTCGCGTGACAGCCGCATGTGGCTGGATGCACTCTTTGAAGCAAGTTGGGCTTACTATCGCGTAGACAATTTTGGTAAGGCACTCGGTTTGCTCCTGACCCTGAACAGCCCGTATTTTAGCGATAAATACTATCCCGAAGCACGACTCCTCCAGGCAACGATTTATTACACCAACTGCCACTATGATCGCGTCGTCGACATCCTTTCGGATTACAAGGCTACTTACGATCCGATGAAAAAACAAGTCGACACCCTCGTTTCCCGTCTGTTCCAGCCCGAAGAAGTTTATGACTTCCTTCACATGGTTCAGAGCGCTGACAGAGAATCCTACGATCCTACTCTGCAGCTGATCCTTGAAGCTTCCGTTCAGGACCGTGAACTTCGACGCGGACTTGCCTACATCGATATGCTCGATGATGAAAAAGCTACCATTCAGAAAGATCCTACACTTTCGGGATCCTCGCTTGGACAGACCATGATCCAGGAATTGGAAGCTGCCCGCATGCTCTCCGTCGTTGAAGCTGGTAAGAAAGGTAAATCGCGTCTCGAAAGACTCCAGGAAGAACTTCGTGACCTCTCCAACCGTGCACTCGATATCGAAATTGAAACAACTGAAAAATATGATGCACGTGTTGAGCTGATGGAACAGGATCCCAATGCCCTGCTCGAATTTGAACGTCAAATCGATGAGGTTATGGGAGCCGATGATGAGCATCTCTTCTGGAAGTTCGATGGTGAGTATTGGAAGGATGAACTCGGCTATTACTGGTATTATATTTCTTCACGCTGCGGCCGTTAGTTCGGTGTGTTGAAATGAGTTTCAAAGCCTCAGCAAATTGCTGAGGCTTTTTTTTGACTTTAAAAATCATTTGGGTGTAGGTCAGAAATCTGAAACTCACGTAAATGCGTTGTCAGCTATAGGCTATAAGCTCAATTCATATCTTCTTTTTCAAGACATCCAATTTCAATGTATGTGAATTGAAATGCGGATGTGGTGATCCGAAACAGGCATGCGCCGCGTATGTTAATAGCGGCGCGCCGCAGGCGTATTTGGCTTACGCCAAATAGCCGCGGCAACAAATCCAAACAATTTGAGATCGCATTCGACTTGAATGAAATTGTGCTTTGTGGCATGATGCGCCGACGCTTTGCACGTTCATTGGCGAATTTTTTTAAAGAAGGTTAGTCATTATGGGTGAATATAGAGTTAAGTCGGGTAAGAATATGCCAAGTATTCATGGCGCAAGCCTTCCCAGCATTCCTAAAATTGGTGCGCTGAATCGCAATCAGAATTCGAGTGCCATATCCGAAATGGAGGCGTTGGATTTCATCACACAGGATGAGCCAACCGATATCCGTTCTGCAGACGATATACTTGCAGCAGTGGGTGGCATCGATGGTTGGGACAATGTACCGGAAGAAGCTGGTTCAGGTTATGTGACCTCCGAGAACCGTTCGATTGCAGAGTCGTTGGATGATTTGATGGCGCTTGATGATGAGATGACGACAGTGACTAATCGTTCATCATCAATTACGTCTGCATCGGACTTTAATATTCCTTCTCAGCGCGTACCCATTATTCGTGGTGCATCTGCTGGTGTGGCAGCCCCGTCGGATGAAACCATGGCGATTGATATGCCTTCCGATGAATCGTCAAAGACAGAAATGGTCGAGTCCCCGTTTATGAATGCCGAAATGGCGGCAGCGTTGGCTGCGACGCCGGTTTCCAAGCCGATCCCGATTCCCGGGACGGGGGCAATGCCGAGTTCTTCACCAGCCAGCCCATCCAGCCAGATGCCTGCGGCTTCGCATGCATCACCATCGGTTCAGATGCCGCCTGCTGCACCAGCATCGCCTTCTGTCCAGATGCCGCCTGCGGCTCCCGCAAGACCTTCTGGTCAGATGCCACCCGCGGCTCCCGCAGCGCCATCCGTACAGATGCCCCCCGCCGCTTATGCAGCACCTGCGGCTCAGGCACCTCAGGCACCGGTTGCTTACGCACAGCCTGCTGCCCCTCAGCGCGAGCTCTCTGATGAAGAACAGATGATGGCCATTCTCGAGTCGATGACCCCCGAAGAACGTATGGAATATGAGCAGTATACGCTTCAGCAGCAGCAGATCGAGGCTGAACAACGGCGTGCAAAACAAAGGGAGTTAATGGAAATGTACGGCAATTCCGGTTTGACACAGCAGAAAAATTCCGGCGGGCCTGTTTTGGCTATCATTATTATTATTATCCTTGGCCTGGCCGGTGTCGGGATTTATTTCCTGGCTTTCAGCGGTCCGTCTGAAGCTGAAATTCAGGCCGAACAACAGAAACAGCAGGAACAGGTGGTTGAAGTGCCGAAGCCTGTTATCGAAAAGGTCCATCTCAGCACCTATCCTGTCAATATCAAGGCGGGTGGTGCCAGCACGATCTTTATCAACGGTGTCGAGGTTTCGCCGACCGGAAGCTTTGAATTTGTTTCGAATCACCGCAATACCATTATGGCGTATGCGGATGGTATGGTGCCATTCTTCAAGACTTTTGATTCAAAATCCGATGTCACCGGTACCATCGAAATCGAAATGATTCCGGACACCCTCTATCTCAAAGGGAGAATCGATTTCCGTCTGACAGATACCAGCAATCAGGGCGTCGGCCTCAAAGCCATGCTGGATGGTCGTGCCATCGGCAATTTCCCATCGGCAGTTTCGGAAGTTGTGCTCGGACGTCCCCATATCCTGACCATCGAAAAACCGGGCTTCGCCAAGCACATGCATCTGATTTGGCCGGTTTCTGCTGATACGATGGTGACGATTCCCGCTCTCGTTCCTGAAGACAGCGCGCTGATGGGCGCAAAAGCTTCACTTAAGAAGTTCGCTCCTTCCTCTAAACCCTATGGCCTTAAAATTTCGACCGGCGGCCAGGATTACGTTCGCCCGATTGTGGCGACCGTTCAGCCGGGTGATATTATCGAATACTACATTACCCATGATCAGCGTCTGCCGCTTCAGGTTTCCGTGATTCCCGATGGCTTCGGATCGCTCAATCTCGATACCAACCTTCTGCGTGAATCCATTGGCGAGTCCATCGTGAAATTCAATTCAGCCGAAGAAGGCCTGCGCGTCTGCATGCGCCGTGCCGGTGAATTGGTTTGCCCGGATATGACGCAGGAAAGCACGGTTCCTTCAGGTCCCGACTGGGAATTCCTGGGCGCTACCGGAAGCGATTCCAATCTGCGTCCGGTTCGCGGCGGCCAGGCTCAGGAACTTCAGCCTTCGCGTAAATATACCTTTGATGTCGGCTTGGATGGCAAGGGTACATTTACACTCAAACAAACCGGTTATGACCGCATTAAAAAGCCCGATGCCAAATAATGGCACGGCGCGGTCAGGATGTGCTTTCCGCTCTCAAAAATGT
This sequence comes from Pseudomonadota bacterium, assembly GCA_017613855.1. Next base: position 3,901 of record JAGACY010000174.1, on the reverse strand, counting down.
CTGTCTTGTCAGATAAACAAAAATGTGTTATGAGATACTTGGGGGTGTCTCATATAAGGAGAAATACTATGAAAAAATTAATCGGTGCAGCAGTCGTTTTGGGTGTCATTCTGGGCAGCAGTTCAGCCTTCGCACAGGACGCCAAAATGCAGACGATCAGTTTCGAAGATGACCGTATCGAAGGTGACTTGATGGTTCCAAATTCCACGAACATCAATGTCAAGGAACTCGATGAGCTGTCGAGCTTGATCAAGGCCCGTGAAGATTTCGTCGATGAAATGCGTAAAACCGTAGACGAACTCTAAACCCTCTTTAAGAATAATTGGTAATCCACTGAAAATGCCTGACAGGTATCAGGTGGGCGTGCGCTGTTTTTTGACGCAAGAGATGAGGATAAAATAATGAAATTTGAGGTTCTTGGACCTAATTATGAGGTTCTTCAGGTCGTAGAGTGCAATGCCAATCCCATTCGCATCGGTAAAAATGCGAGCTGCGAACTCTGCCTGAATGACGACTCTGTTTCGCGTGTACATGCTGTACTCGAGAAAGTTGCTAACGGTTATAAACTTTCGGATCGTATCAGCCAGACAGGCACTTTTGTCAACCAGCAGAAAGTTGAGTCGACAAAACCCGTTATCGTGACAAACGGTGCGATTTTGCGTTTTGGTCAGGTTTCGGTTCGTCTCGTGGTCGAAGATGTAATGGATATGGGCATCAGCGAGTTGAGCGAGATGGATGGTGAAGATGGCGATCATGCGACACTCTCAGTTCCTACGCCCGTTTTGCAGGAAATGGCAGCCGCAGAGCCCAGTCCTGCTGCTCACGCGCCAGCCGCACCCGCTGCCCCCGCTGCTCCTGCAGCACCGGTCGCTCCTGCCGCTCCGTCTGTTCCTGGCGTTCCTGCTGCTGCCAGACCCGCTGCTAAAGCTGCCGGGTTCGGTGGGGGGGCTGCTGCCGGTATGGGTAAATTTGCTCAGACCTCTGCACCTGCAACAACCATCATTCGTAAGAAAAAACGCCCCGTAAGCTTCGAACGCCGTTTCCTCTCTGCTCGCGGTAAAACCGGAAACTGCAAACTCGAAGTTGCCATGGTGTGGCGCGATACCGTCCTCAGTATCGATCAGTATCCTGCTTCGAGCGGTACGACGGTAACCGTCGGCAGTGATTCCACCTGCAATTATAAAGTTGTTGTGGGCAATGCCGGTAAGATTGCCGTGGCTCAGTGCATCGGCGGAAAATGGGAACTGCTCTTCAATAATGCTTACGATGGATTTGTTCTCGTCGGCGATAACAAGATCCCGTTCGCTTCCGCAAGCAGCGCCGATTTCCGTACTCCACGCAGCTCCGTGCCCCTTCCTCCGGGATCACTCGCTTGTGATGTCAATGGCCAGACACGCGCAAAATATGTGTTCGGTGAAGTCTCTATCCTCGTCCACTTCGTCGATGCCGTTCCTTTTGCTGCGCCTCTGTTCAGCCTTTCCTCCTCCAATTACGGCGGTTTGGTTGCCTCCCTGCTCATCCACTTCGCTCTGTTCTCGGTCATTCTCTTCGCGACGAACCGCGTCGATGCCTTGATGGTTGACCGTATCCTCAATACTTCGCGTTTCGCTGTCGTCGTTGAAGAACCCATCGTCGAAGAACCCGAAGAAGAAATGCAGGAAGAAGAAGAGCCTGAAGAAGAAGAGCCCGAAGAAGATCAGGAACTTACCAAGGATGCTCCCGATACACCATTTGCTGCCAATACGGCTGCCAATGATGCTTCTACACCAGGTAAGGGTATGTCCAAGGGCGAGGCCGTTGGCGCTGCTCAGGCTACCGGTCTTTTGGCTCAGGCTAACGCCATGAACTCCATGTTGGCTGTCGGTAATGCGATGGATCTCGACAACCTCGATTGGTCGAGCTTCGATGCTTCCGCTCAGGCTGCATCTGCTGGTTACGGCCTCGGTGCCAGTGGTACCGGCGGCGGTGGTGCTGGTATGGGCGGTTTCGGTGCCGGTGGTTTCGGCCCTGGCGGCGGCGGCGGCGGCGGCGCTATCCGTACGGCTTCTCAGGGTTATAACGCAAACCTCGGTGCCAAAGGTGAGGCACGTCCTCAGGTTAAGATGAAGAACCCCGAAGTCACCGGTGCCCTCGATAAACGTATTATTCAGAAGGTCGTTCGTCAGCACTCCGGTGAGCTCCGTGCCTGCTACGAAAAAGAATTGAACAAGATCAAAGGCCTCAATGGTCGTGTCGTCGTTGTCTGGCTCATTTCGCCGCAGGGCGCCGTTACCAAGGCTCTTGTTAAGGAATCGACCATCAAGAATAAGAACGTCGAAAATTGCGTCGTGAACTCCATTAAATTCTGGAGATTCCCGGCTCCTAAAGGCGGCGGTATCGTTCAGATCGAATACCCGTTCGTATTCGAAGCAGGAAGTACAAATTAATTCGATGGTTTCATGAAGCGCCCTTTGGGGCGCTTTTTTTTGCTTTTTTTTTTCGCAGGGCCGCCGCTATTCGCTTTTGGCGAATACGCGGCGTCAAGCCGCCTATTGCATACGGCGGCTTTATCTATTTTGACGCATCATACCCATAAATTGTGCTTGTGACGCGGTTGATTTGGTCAGAAAAAAGTCCGCGGCGTATTGCTTTCTGCGACAGCCACGTCGCTCGAAACCAATAGCCGCGGACAGCGTGCCGTAGCGGCGTATGCCGCAAGGCGCGCAGGCGTGTCGTAGCGACAATGCGATCGCATGTCGCTAGACGCGCCCAAAAATTGAATGCAATTTTTATATATTTTCTTGCTGATTTTTTACGGTGACCAAGTGGCCACACCCGCAAAATGACTTGCGAAAAGTGCTCTCCATGCTTGATTTGAATGGCTTTGAAGTTCTCTAAAAACAGCGCAAAAAAATCAAATGCATTTTTTTTGATTTTTTTTCTTGACTCATAAATCAGATTGTGCTAACCCTAATAATTGACCGCTAGAGGTCGAGCAGAGCTCCCTCGCGATCGGCTTTGAAATGTCGAATCTCGATATGCAATACAAAGCCACATATTACTTTGTTATCGAGTCGGTTAAAGTTCGTGGTGACTTTAATCAGACTTTACATACCTAGAAAACGAAACGAGTCACTTAAACTTTTACTTTTCAGAGGTGAAACACTAAAACTAAAAATCAGTTTTAAAGTTTGACCATCACCAGTTAAGGAGGCTGGGGATTAGTAAAAATACCTGTCGTGTCATTCATACACATGCGGGTTTCGAAGGGATGCTGCAAGTTAAGATCTATGATCTGAATTTGAGTTGAACCTTCAGGGCGCTGAAAGTAACGTTGAACCTGTGCAGGGTAAAGAGTATCTAAAGATCTCTTCTGCCGATGTTCCAGGTGCTCCTCGTTTCTTCCTATCACCACCAAATCAATTTATTCGGTTCAGGTTTCGCTCGACGCTGTAAGGCGTGGGTTCCTCTATCGAATGCTGGCACAGCGGACAACTCAAACTTTTCTTTGTCTTGTTCTTGCTGCCTGGCAAATCACAATCCGGATGCGTTCAGCTGCCAAATTATCAGGCCTGCTGTAAAACCGCTTTTCTCATGAGTTTTGTAGATTTCTGCATCACTCAGAATGAAGCACGGTTTTGCAAAAAAAGGTGAAGCTTTGGTTCGTTGTCTGTTCATCTTACAGGAGTCCTTTGCGGCTTCATTCCCCCTCGTGGATAAGTTTATCTTCTTTATATTAATAGATCTGTCTCTTGTTTGCTCAAAATTTTTAATTCCTTTGATTTAAGCCGATTTAACGATGTTTCTGATTGAATTTGAATCTATATCTTCAATGCTTATCATATCTTTTATCTATGAATGAATCATCTGGTTGAGCTTCGCTCCCAACTCTTTGGCATTGAATATATTCCATTAATACATG
>JAGACY010000173.1 GCA_017613855.1 Pseudomonadota bacterium | reverse complement strand
GAGAAAATTTCTTTGAGATTGGGTTCGAATGGGGAGAGGAACTTGAGCGTGACGGAGGAAACGCTGATTCCCTGGGCGCGCAGTGTATCGACGGCTTCTTCGATGGCACCGCGTGGTGACCCCCAACCAATGACGAGAAGATCGCCGCCGTCTGGGTCGCCGTGAATGACAGGCGGTTTGAGGGCATGCTGGAGCGTAGCCAATTTGCGGCTTCGTGCCTGCATGGCATTCTCATTGATCGAGGATTCGTAGGCAACGCGGCCATTTTGGTCGTGTGCAAGTCCGGTCACGACGTAGTTGCCGTTTTTCTGGCCGGGAATGGGCCGCTGCGAGAGACCGGTCTGCGGGTCCCAGGCAAATGGGGGGACAGATTCGTCCCAATCGCTTTGATCGATGGGCGGTGCAAACCACGTGGATTTGGGATTGGGCCTGGGGATGGGCTGCTGGCCGGTGGCGAGGTTGGCATCCGAAAGGACAATGACCGGGGTGCGGAAGGTTTCGGCGAGTTTTCGTGCGGTAATGATGAAATGGAAACATTCCTCGTGGGTCGATGGGGCCATGACGATTTTGGGTGCATCACCGGGCTGTGCATACAAAGCCGAGAGCAGATCGCCTTGTTCGACGCGGGTAGGAAGGCCCGTCGAGGGGCCGCCGCGCTGGACGATGACGACGACAAGCGGAAGTTCGGCCATAATGGCGAGTGCCAGAAATTCATTTTTGAGGGCAAGACCAGGGCCGGAAGTAATGGTGACTGGAGTTTTGCCGGCAAAACTGGCGCCGATGGCAAATCCAATGGCCGAGATTTCATCTTCGGCCTGGTGCACGACGCATCCCATGCGGGGGAAAGCTTCGGCCAGGTAATGGGAAATCGAGGTCGCCGGCGTAATGGGGTACATCGAGCAGACTTCGATACCGGCGGCCATGATGCCGAGTGCGAGTGCAATGTTGCCGTTGACGACGATCTTGGGAACATCCGAGGGTTCGGCGGGGATCGAGAATCTCAAATCGGTATTTTGCATGGCCCAGTCGTAACCAGCATGCAGGAGTTTGAGATTGGTATCGACGATTTCCTGGGATTTTCTTGCGAATTTCTTGGTGATTTCCTGTTCAGCGAGTTTGAGATCGCGATCGTAGATGGCGCAAACGAGTCCGAGTGCCCAGATATTTTTGCCGTGGCGCGGGTCTTTGACGATCTTTTTGGTTTCGGCTTCGAAAGGCACAAAGCGGATATCGGCCTTTCGGTTTTTAAAATCTGCAATGGCATCTGCAAATTCTTTGCGGATATTTTCATCGTCGACGGTTGCCCATTTGTCGTCGAGCAGGATGATGGTCCCATCGTGCATGGCACCAACATCGAAGCGGGAATAGAGCACCTGTTCGTTGAAGGCGACGACGAGATCGGCCTGATCACCGGCATTGGTAATCTGTTTGGAACCAATGCGGACGCGGTTTCCGGAGGCACCCGCGCGAGAACGGCGTGGCGGCTCAACTTCGGCGGGAATGATTTCGACCGTCCAGATGCCGTTGCCCATTTTAGCACTCACAGTGCCGAGGCATTGACCGGCGGTTTGGGCGCCTTCGCCGGCATCCGAAACAAATTCAATGATGTGCTGATGGATTTGCATAGGTATAAACTTAAAATGTCATTCCGTAGGTGACACCAACTCCATCAGGAAGCAGGAATGGGGCAGTCACCTGAGTATAGGAGGGGGGTGTCTTGGTAGGGGAGCGCCAGTTGATGGGGGCTTCTTCGTATATGATGATGGCGTGCAGGACACTGACAACGTAGCCCACAGCAAGTGTGGCAATACCAGTGATTTGAACGGCCTGCCATTTTTTTGCGCGGTTATAATCCTTGTGCGTAAAAGTGAAATTCTCTCCCCGATAATACTCGACCATTCCCCCGCCCAGTATAGACATAACAATCCCGGCGAGCTGCGTCGATGCATAGACGATCCCCCACTCAGTCTGGTGCATTTGGAACATGCCGGTTCCCATGGGGATGAAGTTCAGCCAATAGAGTCTGCGCTCTGTTTCTCCGGGAACAAACAGCGTTTCAACGACAGAATCTTTGGTCCTTTCGGGACGCAAAATTTCCAATTCTGCAGCATGTTGTTCACGAAGCACTTCGATGCGTTCGGTACTTGCCCGGGGGAGCATGATGATGGCTCCAAGTGGATCATAATCGGGATCCGTGCGAAGTACATTGAGAAAGAAATTGTCTGCCTGTGCGGATTGGCCTAGCTCCAGGTGTGAAACACCGAGCAGCAGATAAATTTCAATGATGGTATCGGTATCTTCGACACAACGCAGATTCTCATAGACCGGGCGCAGGGTTTCGATAACTGTAGTATAGCGCCTTTTGGTGTATGCCGTCTCTGCACGTCTCATGGTCGCGTTGGGATACGCCATCGTTTCATCGCATTTGGTACCGGATGATTGAATAAGAGGAGGAATGAATGTCTGTTGGGATTGAAAAGCTTTTGAGGAAGAAGTGGAATCGGATTGCACTTTGTCATTTGCATCCGGAATATTTGATTCTTCCGGTTCAGCGTCTTCCTCGGCGGAAATGTCGGTACTCATCGAATTTGCTGTATCTTCTGATGAATTATCGGCATTTTCAGGTAAAGATGTTTGTTCCCCCATGATGGGATAGACTTCTGCGTTTTCTTGCTGTGAGACCGTTTGCACAGGCAGAACATCGCTCTCCTGAGCAGCCGCAGGTGAGATTGCACATGAGGCAATGAGGGCTGCTGCATATTTGATCACTTTAGACATCAAAACTCATCTTCACTGCCGGTGTCGTCGTATTCGACCTCATCGGGCACATCATCACTTCGGGTATTAAGCTGCTTCATCATCCAGTTTTGCGCATTGGAATCATCGGGCTGCGGTGCTTGTTGTGTAGGCTGCGTGCCACTGATGAAAACTTCGTTGCGCGTTTTTTGAGATGCAGATGGAAGCAAACCGGTTGCTGCATCGACGTCAATTTGTATCACAGAGTCTGGTTTTATAAAAGCCAACTCTGTCATATCTTTATGATATTCCGCCATAAAATCGGCAAAAATGGGGACGGTAGTCGAAGACCCGCTTTCGCCTTTTCCCAGAGGTTTGGGATCATCGTAACCGACATATACGCCGCAGGCCATATCCTGGGTGAATCCCACAAACCACGCATCTTTGGCGGAATTGGTTGTTCCCGTTTTGCCTGCAACATCTCGCTTCCATTTGCCAAGGTATTTTCGGGCTGTGCCTTCTGTGACGACGGATTTGAGCAATGATGTGAGCACAAAAGCAACGTCTTCCGAAATGGCACGGTGTGGTTTGGGCGTTTTGAGCGCAACGGGTTTACCATCTTTAATGATTTCGGTGATGAATATCGGGGACTGGTACATGCCGCCATTGGCAATGGTTGCGTATGCATTGGTGACATCAATGACGCTCATGCTCGAACTGCCGAGGGCAAGTGTGAAATTGTTGACCAGAGGCGTATCAATGCCGAATTTCCTGACAAATTCTATGGTTCTGTCTATGCCCGTGCGTTCGAGGACATCGACGGCAATGGTGTTTCTGGACTGTGCAAAAGCTGCGCGCACGGTCATGGGGCCTTTGTATTTGTTGTCGGAATTCTTGGCAGACCAAGGCTCTTTCTTGCCAGGAATATGAAAAACTTTGGGCGCATCATCAATGATTGTCGATGGTGTAATGATTCTGGCTTCGAGGGCAGCACCGTAGACAAAGGTTTTAAACGAAGACCCCGTCTGCCGCATGGCTTGGGTGGCGCGGTTAAAGACAGAGTTCGCATAGCTGTAGCCGCCGACGAGCGCTTTGACCTCGTGTGTTTTGGTGTCGATGGCAATGAGGGCACCGTCTGCACCGCTTGGGATAAATATTTTTTCAGGTTTGCCCTGATTGTCGAACTCTGAAATCTGAACGAACCAGGTTTCTCCGACTTTAAAGGTTTCGTCAATGGGGCCTTCTTTCTTTTGGCGTGAGGTCGGTTCGTAGGGCAGTGTCTTATCTGCGATCTCAAAATAGACCGTATCTCCCTCAATTTTGGCGATTTTGGCTTCGTAATTCTTGTCTTTTTCGAACTTGGTCGGTTTTTTCTTTGAGGGATCCTTGAGCGGGCGGTTCATATAATGGCGCTCATCGAAGTTGATTAACCCCTTATGCAGAGCGGCTTCGGCAAGCTTCTGGGCTTCGAGATCGAGCGTCGTGGTGATGCGCATTCCGGCACTATAAACATAGTCCTTGCCATATTCCGCAATGAGCATTTGTCGCACATGTTCTGTAAAATAAGGTGCAGCCCCAATGGTTTCGCGAGAGTCCTGTGCAAGTTCGATTTTTTCTTCGAGTGCAGTTTGGTACTGATCCTGCGGTATCATACCTTTATCGAGCAGTTGTTTTAAAACGTAATTGCGCCGCTCGATTGCCCTGTCCGGATGTTTCTTGGGGGATAACCGCTCGGGTGACTGCACGATGCCGGCGAGTGTTGCCGCCTGGGCGATAGACAAATCCTTGGCATGGATGCCATAATAATAGAGCGCGGCCTGTTCGATGCCGTAATTGCGATGCCCGAAATAAACGTGATTGAGGTAAATCGCGAGAATTTCTTCTTTTGTGAGCGCTTCTTCGAGCTGGCGCGCAAGAAGAACTTCCTGAATTTTACGGGAAAGGTGCTTTTCGGGCGTCAAAAGCAGGTTTTTGACGACCTGCTGGGTAATGGTCGAGGATCCCTGACTGAATCCGCCTCTTTGTATGTTGATAATCACTGCGCGAAGAATTCCGATGTAGCTCAGCCCTTTATGGGTATAAAACGTCGCATCTTCGGCAGCGATCATCGCATCTTTCATGTGCTGCGAAATATCGGCAAAAGGCACGACGGTACGTCGTTCTTCGTAGAGCTCGAGCAACGGATTGCCATTGCGATCGAGAATGACAGACATTTGGCGCGGATGATAGTCGTCATACGAAAAAATACCAGGCAGATTGCGCGAATAGTACCAGAAGGTGAGCGCAACGACGGCACATCCCAGAATGGCCATTAAAATGAAAGAAATGAAGCAGAACTTAAAAATCCTTCGCCCCAAAGATTTCTTTTTCTTAGATGATTTGGAGGAAGAAGCTTTTTTGGAATGATTTTTTTTATTTTCAGATTTTGCCATAACTGAAGGACTCCGTGTCACCTGGCAATTGAGTGATTATTTTGTTTGTGAGGTGGCCAAGCCCCCTACGTGTCTTGCTCGCTTTTCGTGCGACCCCACTGGGTCGCACCTGCAAGCTCGCTACGACACTACCCCCGATGCGGGGGGATGCCCCCCGCAACGCCCCCCAATAGCATTTCGAAGGAGATTATTCCATATAAATGAGAAAATGCTGAATGCTGAATGCTGAATGAACAAGTTTGCTGCAAAATGAAAGGAATAATCTAAAGAACTTGTATTTACAACTCATTATGCATTCATCATTATGAATTATTCATTAAGAATGAGATAAACCATTGAAG
>JAGACY010000172.1 GCA_017613855.1 Pseudomonadota bacterium | reverse complement strand
GGCGGGGTCCGGGGCAGAACCCCGGCTGAGTAGTAACATACGCTCTGCGACGTGTGACCGCCTGCATCGTTTCCGCATCTTCTGTCTTTGCGCTGCGCGTTTCGGCCTATTGTCCAGGGGAACGTGTCACGACACATTCCCCTGGACAATACGGCCTCTTGCCGCCCGCTATTGGCTGCGCCAATACACGGGCGGATTTTCATAGGCTCTGCGATGCAAAGAGTGGATAAGGGGTTCGCCGATCATTGCCATGCAGACCTAAAGCTTAGAGAAGATTTCTTTCACTCAAAGCTATAAGCTATAAAATAGCTGAACCACCAACGCCATTTTATATACACTTCCCGGTTGACTCTTCGCAAATCATCTCACAGGCATCGTAGATATCCCATTCCAGGTGTTTGACATGATAAACCGGGTCTTCATAACAAGTATCCCCCAATAAAGTATAATCGATAAATTCATCCCGATTTCCATAGTCATCATACGCCCAATTTTCACTGCATGAATAAATGGTTTCGCCAACGGTATCACACGGTTCATAGCATCCAAAGCCATCGTGACACATAAGCGTGCCGCACTCTTTCGAGACGACATAACCATCGCCGCTGCAATATAGATGAATACCGCCATCGCATTTGCCGGCATAGTAATTGTCATCACTTTCATCTTGAGAACACATCATGAATTCATCTTCGTGTACTTTGATACATGCATTCGTGTCAGGATGACAACCATGCATGCAAAATCCAGTATCGACAGGCTCCCAGCGATATTCGTCCTCACCGATGATATGACATTCATACAAATCCGGACAAATCAATTTGGTTGCTGAGGCTTCATATTCAGCTTTTGTACACAATAAATCGCAGTTTTCTTCACACACATGGATATCGACGCAATCACCGTTCTGACATTTGGTTCCCGACTGACAGACTTCTGTATCTATTTTGTTATCTCGGCAAACCGTATAATGCATATCATCCGTGCATGACGAAATATATTCATCCTCTGCACACGAATCGTCGGCAACGCAGATTCCGCCTTTGCATTTGGCACCATCACCGCACGACTCTGTCACGATTTGATTATCTCGGCAAACCGTATAATGGGTTTCATCCGTGCATGACGAAATATATTCACCATCAACACACGAATCATCGGCAATGCAGCTGCCGGCTTTGCATTTAGTCCCGGCTGGACATAATTCCTGTTCAATTCTATTCTGTGAATTGCATATATATTTATAGCCATCATCCACACAGGCAGAAACAAAACTATCCTGAACACAATCATTTGCTGTGTTTTCACGGCAAATTCCATTCGAACAGGTTTGGTTATCCAAACAATCCCGGATAACAATCCTGTTGTCAGCACAGGCTGTATAGGATTTCAATGTTGCACATGTCGGCGAAAATGATTCAGGTATACATGCTGCATAATAGGGTGAATATTCACGACTCTCGTTGCACGCACTCCCCAAAAGGACAATCACTCCCAGCAAAAGAACCAGACGCTTATCCATCACACTTCTCCTTAAAATCTGCATACGAAATACGCAAAAACGCTTTTACGCATACGCACGCGACCTTCTTTATCTTGTATTCTCTAAGGTTAGCATAAATATAAACAGATTGTCAAGCGAACAGGATACAGTACCGGGACTACCGAATTCACCCAAAAATGCGCGAAGCGCCGCCTGGCGTATGTCTTTGCGGCCCTGTGTGGCCGCAAAGACATAGCCAGGCGCAAAAAGGGCGTAACGCGCGTAGGGGCGTGGTCTTAGACCCGCCCCAAGCGTGTTAGCCCGAAACGCATAACGTAGCGAGCTGCAGGGGCGCAGTCTCTGACTCGCCGCAAAGCGAGCCAAACATAAAAAGATCCTATAAGAAAACCCACAACCATGATATAATGGGGCCGCCGGGTATATGCCATACCCCAATGCCAAAGGAGGCTACCATGTCACGCAGAATCAGGATTATTGCACTGTTGGGAACGATATCTCTATGCGCTATGGGATGTGTCAAAGATATCAACGCGCCTTCGCAATCACCGACTGAACCAACAGTACAGGATCAACCTGTTGCACAGACGGACAACAATACGGAGCCAGAAATTGCCTTGCCCGCACCGGAACTGGACGAAAATGGCAATCCCAATACAGTGGTCGTGGCACCGCAGGTTGTTCCGCCAACGCCCCCCGAAGTTCCGCCTGCCCCTGTGTTTGAACAGGACAAGTGGGATGTCGTACTGCCGCGGGTCGAGCTCGTCTCCGATAACAAAGACGAACAGGACAATGAGACAAAGGAAAAACTCAAAAAAGCGCTCAAGAATATCGACGAAGGGAATCTGGATTTCCTCTCAGCCGGCAATGACTACGATGGACGCAGACCTTCCGCCCCCGCAATCATGTATAACATTGAAAGTACCTCAAATGCCGCTGGCGGAGCCCCCGCTGAAATGAGACGCGCCGATGCTGCACCTAGAGCAAAAGCGCACAAACCAGCCGCAAGAAAATCAGCCCCCGCAATGCTGATCGATGCAGAACCTGCAGCCATGCCAGCTCCGACACGATCACCACACCCCGTCATCATCGGCGCAGATATGCCCAATATTGAGATGAATACGGATGAATACAGCCAGTATGATCCGCATCGCTTTATCAATACTGCCGCCAACCCGCTATCTACATTTGGAGCCGATGTCGATACCGCTTCCTACGGCGTGTTCCGAAGATATATCAATGAAGGCCGAGTCCCCAGAAATCTCGACCTGCGCACAGAAGAAATGATCAACTACTTTAAATATGATTATCCCAATCCCAAAGCAGATGAGCCATTCTCTGTGACGACCGAGATTTCTTCGTGCCCATGGAACAAAGATACAAAACTATTTTTGGTGGGTGCCAAAACCAAAGATTTGAATGAATCCGAACGGCCTGCATCCAATATCGTATTTTTGCTCGATATATCGGGTTCGATGCGCGGCCGCGACAGGCTCAATCTCATCAAAGCCGGCATTATCACGATGCTCCCCAAACTCACGGCACAGGATAAAGTTTCTATCGTCACCTATTCGGGCCGTGAAAGATTCATCATCGATGGGGTTCCCGGAGATCATCATAAAACCATCCTGAAAGCGCTCGATATGTTCGATGCAAGCGGATCTACCAATGGCGAGGCCGGCATCCAGATGGCTTATGCCGTCGCCAAAAAGAATTTCATTCCCGGTGGCAATAACCGCATCATCATGGGCACGGACGGTGACCTCAATGTCGGTATTTCCAGTACAAATGAACTCAAGTCACTCATCGAAAAGAAACGTGAAATGGGCATTTTCCTGTCCGTCCTTGGCGTCGGCAGCGGAAATTACAAAGACAACCGACTCGAAGCACTCGCCGATTACGGCAACGGAAATTATAATTATATCGACACCATCCGCGAGGCCAAACGCGTCCTCGTCGATGAATTCACGTCTACTGTGTTTGTCGCAGCCAAAGATGTCAAATTCCAGATCGACTTCAATCCCTCAAAGATTAAAGGATATCGGCAGATCGGCTACGAAACCCGCAAACTCAATGCCGAAGATTTTGCCGATGATAAGAAGGATGGCGGCGAAGTCGGTGCCGGACATCAGGTGACCGTTTTATATGAAATTGTAGAAACCGGATCGTCAGTCGATGTTCCCGAACCCTCATCGAAATATCAAAAAGTCGAAAATGTACAAAGCAATGAATATGCGACGGTTAAACTGCGATATAAAAAGCCCGATGGCAACACGAGCACCGAACTGAGCTGGCCAGTCACTTCAGCTGCTGTCACACAGAAGATGAGCGCCAATATGAACTTTGCCTCTGCAGTCGCTGGAACAGCCATGATCCTGAACAATTCAACGTTCAAAGGCAATCTCACTTACGATAAGATTCTCGAACAACTCAAGGATATATCATCACTCGATAAAGATGAGTATCGCGCAGAATTTGTAGCACTCGTCAGAAGACTGAAGGGATTGTAATGCGTTGAATATAATGGCTGTGTTGAATCAGCGTGGATATGATTCTTTTTACGGTTTTGTCACTTCATAGCTTTGAGCTTTGAGCTTAGAGCTTTGAGCGAAAGAAAACTTCTCTATGCTCCAAGCTCTAAGCCAGAATCGCAATGATCGGCAAACAAAAACTCCACGCTCGTACAACAGAGCAAAACGATTTACTTCTTAAGGTCGCACTTGTTAAAGCTGCAGCTGCCCTCACCACAGTCGGTGCTGCTGTAGCATTTGCCATCCGGTGCATTTGCGCATTTGTTCATGATGCACTTGGCATCGCCGCAGTCATTGTCACTATAACATTTGCCGCCTTCTGTATTGGCGCAGACACTCTCGATGCACGACACACCTTTGTCACAATCGCTATTGCTGCTGCATTTGCCATCGGCATAGGCGTTCAACGAAATGCCCGAAACACACAGTACCAAAGCGATTGAAAGTAGTTTTGACGATTTCATGATTCTGTCTCCATTGAGGGATTACTCATCGCAGCAGTTTCCTGCTATGCCTAAAACACAACGGATTTTTCTAGCACATTTAATATGCACGGTAAACAGATGATCTAAACTTTAGAAATCATTACCACTCCGCAAGTATATCATTTTTAAGACATAGCAGTTGCACAGTTTCAAGGCAGAAGACCGGTAGGCGTTGCTCACTGGCCCGGGGTTTTGCCTGCATCCGCTTCATCATATGTATCAAAGCATCCCAGGCTTCCGCTGTCTGAACAAACTCTGTCGCCACAGTCGTATGCCCCCACCACATCAGTACCATAACAATCTAAAAAGATATTATCATCGCATAGGAAGTTGATCTCGTCCATATATGAGTAACAAGCCGACGTGCCTTCGAATCTATGAACCCGATGACAGGATTGATCTGCCGCGCATCCATGAGGACACGATTCCGAACCGGTGAACTTCCAATAATAGGCATCACCGACCCGGACACAGCTGTAACTCTGTGATACATACTCAAGTTCCTCTTGCCACATTTCATAGAAATCACATGCATATCTGCTCCGAGCATTCTGCATATCCTCTGCAGTACAGGGATCTGCGCAGAAAGCCTCACCATCCTGAACCACACAATTTTGTGAACCACAGTCCGTTGAAATTTCAAACGCGACGGGTATCCATTCTCCATTGGAATCTTTCATATTTTTATGGACAACTTTCTTCGCAATATTGCCATTGCACGAATCTGACTCCGCTTCGGACTTTTGGTTAACGCAAATATCACCTGAATAAGCAAATCCCATTGAGCCGAACATGATATTTCCAAGACTATCAATAATGCCGAAGCATTCTGCTTCACGCGGGACATAGTAGAGTCCGGAATCCGTTTGCGTACACTCGAATTTGATTGCCTTATCGTTATCTGTATCATCATCTTCTTCGTAATAAGAATCACCTTCGAGCATACATGGCTTATAACAATCCGTCACATCGTTTATGGCAAAGCATTTTCCATAGCAGAATCTCATATCATAACGACCATCATCATCGCAATAATACAATCGTTCGCCATCGCAGAGTGTCGCATCTGTTTGGGGATTACAAGCCGTTCCCAGTCTGTCATCCTTCACGCAGCTGCCGTCTTTGCAAATATCAGTCTCATCTGTATCACATTGCATAGTCTCTGTGTTTTGGGGAACGACAAAGACATATTGATTATCTGCCATTTGAACACATTCGCCGCCAGTGACAAGATAATCAGGTTTACCTGGCTCACAAATGCTGTCTGCATGGTCCTGAACATCCTTTTTATTGCATGTCCGATAGCATCCAGTCACGCCATCAACGGTCGCACATATTCCTGAATTATGATATAACTTTTTACAGTTATCTGTACTCACCACGCCCAGATGTTCATCGCTGCAATAAGCCAAGGTATCTCCAATACATTTATCGACAAAGTGCTTCCTGTCACATTCGACCGTACCCACGACACGACATTCCCCCTCATAGCAGACCAGACCGTCATCGGCACAATCGTACTCAGTGAGTCTGCCATTATCACAGGCGACCCGTTTGCTGCCGTCACAGGCATTGACGTATCCGTCCGGTTCGCACACATCCGACGCATTTTCGCGACATTCCCCCAGCACACATTTGGTATTGGCTGGGCAATCCTCATGGATGATCCGCCCATCTTCGGTACAGAAGGTGTACCGGGCCCCATCCAGGCATTCCGGAACATACGTTGCCCTGTCGCACTCCGTTTGGGTTATGCACGTCCCCCGAACGCAAACGGTTTCGCCCTCGCAGGCTTCTGTGATAGTCACACCACTGCGGCAGGCCGTGTAATGCGTCTCATCCGTGCACTCCGCAACAAAGCTGCCTGATTCACACGAATGGTCGACAGGTGCGGTGCACTGACCGTCCTTGCATTGGGTTCCCGAAGGACAGGCTTCCATTTCGATTGTATTCTGAGAATTGCATATCGATCTATAGTTATCATCCACGCAGGTGGACAGAAAAGTATCCTGTGAGCATTCAAAGGGCATATTTGGCGTGCAAACGCCGTTCATACAGATGTGGCTGTCAGCGCAAATCCGGATAACGATTCTGTTATCCATGCAGGCAGTATAGGTGTTGGATGCCGCACACGTCGGCGAAAAAGATTCGGGTGTACAATCTGCATAATAAGGCGTGTATTCAACGCGCTCGTTACATGCACACAGACAAAGGCCTATCGCTCCCAGTAAAGAAACCAGACGCTTATCCATCACACTTCTCCTCAGCATTATCACGCAAAATGCGCAAAAACTTTTTTTACGCATCTGAGCGTGCCTAATTTACCGTGGATTTCTTAGACATACATCGAATTCAGTACTACTGTCAAGGCGTAAATCATAACAGGCAGAAAACAGGAGATGAGCACAGCAAAAAGAATTTTCCACGTAAAGCATCCAAATGATACAATCCCCAACAGGTCTTTATGGCGTCTAATCGGTATCAGGAGACAACCATGATTTCATCAGGAATTAAAAGATTCATACTGGCCACATCCGTCACAGCGGTGGCAGCATTATCCCCCGCCTGCGCGACACAGCAGCCCGGCCCCAAAACAGCAGTGGCAGAAATACCGGCAAGCGATGAGGCGGTTCAAGAAGATCATTCTACCGCCCCCGCAGAGGCAACAGAAACGAAGGAAACACATATTCAGCAGAATGAGAATACCACCGCCGAAGAAGAAAAGACGGCAGACAACGAAGTCGCCGCATCCTCGGAGGATAAAAAGCCCGTTGTGTTTCCAATACCGACAGAGGCGGAAGGTACCGAACTGCTCCAATATGAGAATGTATCGTTTGAAGCGGATGTATCCCCCATGCCCGACATAGCCACAACGGTACGATCCGCACGAAAGAACAGCGACAGTGCATCCATGTTTATCACACACATGATGTACAGAGACAATATCGGAGATATTGCCTATTACAATCATGGCAAAAAGCAGGAAACGGAACTATCCAAAGAAGAACTTCATCGCGAGATGATTCGATGGCGCAATGCAGCTTATGATGCCAACTTTGAACTCGCCATGTTAGCCACAAATCCATCTGTGGTATACGAAACCAGTCCTCTGTTTTCCGATGACGACGAATATCAAAAGAGCCTGAAGTGGCTAAAAAAAGCAGCTGCACACGGCTATGGCAATGCAGAATACATTCTAGGTTTGGTATATTTTAATGGCGTTGGTGTAAAACGTGACAAGAAAAAAGGGTTTGAACTCCTGGTAAGGGCTGCGGCGCATGGTGTCATCAATGCGTATTATGCGGTCGGCATGATCTATGAAATGGGACTGAATGGCAAAAAAGACACGGACAAATCTCACTATTGGCTGGAAAAAGCTGTTCATTTTGGAAGTAAAGATGCCACATTTATATTGGCCATGAAATATTATGATGGCATCGATGTCCCCAAAGATATCGACAAAGGCCATGAACTCGAGAAACTTGATCCTAAATACCATGCATGGATTAAATTGATCAATATAGGTTTTTATCATAAATATTGTACATTTCAATTCGATGAAAGTGCCATTGGCAGGACACACAAAGAGTATGGCGGAGGAGAATGCGGCGAGGATGTAACGATCTCGCGCAGTAACAGCGCTGGTTTTGATGAAGACAAGGATGATTATTCGTTAGAAGAAACAGCAGCATACTCGCTGGATTACAAAATCGACTATCTGATTGCCGCCAAATGGCTCAGAAAAGTATCGACATTCGAAAGAGACTATAGCTATATTTTGCATGCACAGACACATCATATTACAGGATGCCGGGGCGATCTGGATGGGCACTCATACGATGATATCGTATTATATCCCGATGAATATGATGAGTATGACTATGATGACTATTCCACTTTGTTCCAAAAATTTATTATTGCGCTGACAGATGATGAAACGAGACCATCCAAACTAAAAAAGATACTTATGGATAAAGTGGAAGCGGACGATCCGGAAGCAATAAATCTACTGGGAAATCTATATAAT
>JAGACY010000171.1 GCA_017613855.1 Pseudomonadota bacterium | reverse complement strand
TTACCAGTTTTGCCGGTCGCAGAACGCTTCTAAAAACAAAGTTACATTATTGAGGGAGCGATATATCTGTGGCGGCCTCACCAAAAAATAAGGCCGCGTATTCGTCAGAATAGCGGCCTTTGCTCGCGTATTCGTCAGAATAGCGAGCATCTTCATCCAAACAATACCTTATTTGGGATCACCTATAATATAGATATCATCGACGCGCATCGTTGTGGTTGTTGCTTCGTTTCCATATTTATCTGTGGCGCCATAAGGGTAAATTCTGAATTCTACGTTAGGCTGATCATTGGCATTGCCATCGGCTACTGTGGTCAATGGAAAAGCATGAAAGACTCGATCATCATCGAATGTGAGAACCTCACCCACCGATAATATGACCTTGAGCACATTGACTGCTGTGGCCACATGTTTTGTCGTCCCCTCGCCGCTGCCTGCTACATTATATTGTATGCGGATATTTTTATAGCCGGATGTCGAAGTCTTTAATGAGAAATGTTTGGCAGTTTCGAAAGAAAGTGTTGCCTCAGTAGACCATCCCGAAGCACTGGGTGACAAATTGGACATATCGCCGCCGTTGGTCACCATTTTCATTTTGCTGTTGTCGCTCAATTGAATGGTAGATTTGGAAGCGTATTTGCCGTCAGAGGCCGGGATGGAAGTGACTTCATCATTCTTTGTATATCCGGAAAAATCCCAATAGGCGAGTACGGTACCGTCCAATGCCTCACCTGTAAATTCGTAGGTACGAATAATGACATCTGTGGGCGTTTCTTTTTGGCTGTGCGGAGCCCCCATGACGACCGGACAATTGACATATTCGGTGCTATTGCTGCCACCTTCGAGTGCGCTGTCATCAATATCGGTTTGAAAGACGCAATCGTATTTTCCTGGTGTCTTGCCTTCATAGGAAAAGTCTGCAATCAGTTCATATTCACCGCTAGCACAATCGGCACATTCTGTATATCTTGCATTATTCTTTCCCCATGTATAGGTTGGATTTTCTCGATGACCGCAGGCAAGAATACCTGAAATTAATTCTAATGTTGCATCGCTCGAGACAGGTACAACCCGTAGTTTTCCTGTTACAGTTTTCGTGGTTTCATCTTTTTCGAGCGATGTAAAAGCACATTTCTTTATACCAAAGAGCGGCTGAGATTTGAGGACACATGTGCCGTGAGAAAGACCATCGCAGGTTTTGTTGCAGCCAGGTTTGCCGCCGCTTTCCCACTCCAAACCCTCAAATCCGGGGATGTCACTGCAGGTCTTCGTTTCGCTGAATACGGCTTTGCCATTGACTTCATCACATAATTCTTTGACCTGATTGTTGGGGTCATGTGTGAGAATATCAAGCTTGTTGTTACCGCAAAATGTCACGGCGCATGTGCCGGCTTCTACTGCAGTGCATGTATCATTACATACCGGTTCGCCGGTGTATATTGCCTGATCCATCTTCTTTTCGACGAAATCGGCGCATGTCGCTTTGCCAAGCTGTTTTCCGTCGCAGGCTTCTCCTTCTTCAAGGATGTCATTGCCGCAGACAGATTCAACTGGCTGTGAGGAGCCTTTGCAACTGTTATTTTCACAACCTTTGGGGCAGAGCTTGGTAACCAGTTTTCCCGAATTGCAGGTAACTAAACTATTTCCGTCACATTGAGGATAGTCATTTTCATTACACAGAGCCGGTGGATCATCCTGGATGATACATTCATTTTGGGCACATCCGTGATCACAGTGCACGGTTTGTATTTTCCCTCCGGTACAGGTGATTAGGTCATCACCATCACATTTGGGATAATTTTTTCCAGCACACAAATCGGTGGGATTGTCCAATGTGATACATTGATTCTGTTCACATCCGAGTTCACAATGCGTCGTTTGTGGTTTCCCCAGGCTGCATGATATCAGATCACTGCCGTTGCAATAGGGCTGCATGTCATCCTGGCATTGTGTCGTGATTTCGGTCTTGCATGCACCATGCTGGCAGCCGTAGGGGCATGGTATTATTTTTTTGAGATTATTCTCGCAGGAAATCACATTGATATTGTTTTCATCACACTGATTGTTCTGTGTAATGCAGGGGTCTCCGCATATCCCGTTGGAACAGATTTGATTCACAGGACAGGTCGCATTAAGGATTTGTCCTTTTTCACAGTAGCTGAGAATATTTCCAGGCAGGCATGTCCGTGGAAAGTCCTGTTCATTGCAGGCAGGTGCCTTCTTGTCGGAATCGTTGTCCGAGTCTGAACAGCCAATGAACAAACAACATACACCAACAAGGCAGGCCAAATAGCGGTACATGTGAAACTCCCAAAGATGTTAGGTGGTATGGTTTTGCAGGTAAATGTCTATCAGTCCTGATCACATACATCGGGGCCGTCTTGTTCGATACATTCCTTATTACATTTAAATCTTGCACGTTCTTCGTAAGTGCAGATTTCCAGGTAACCAGTAAGCTGCCCATTAATTTTCTGACATCTGTCTTCAAATGTGTTTGGATTGCATTCCAGGCCGTTTTCGGCACATCCCCAAAAAGCACATGCTAAGGCTACTAAGACTGATATTCCTATTATTTTCTTCATACAGCTCTCTCCCGGAATGCAGAAACAGGCACTCCCAATTGAGGTAACATAGCGCGAAATGCGCACCGACTTCAAGATCTTCATGTCAGATAATCCTCAAATTGTTACGATTCAGCCCGTATGTCTTTCCTGAAACCCAGAGATTAAAAGAATTGTGCAAAATAATGAATAATTTCAGGATGTATCCGTATCTCAATGCCACTTTATTTTTTGTCGGGGGTCCGACAGAAAGACGGTGGATTTCCGACATGATCACAGTGTGTGCCATAACATGTCTGTGTCATTAAAATGTCATGAAAAAACGCATGCATATTTCCATGCAGGATTTTACATGAAACGCTTCGATATTAATGCAGGATTTAAAAAAGTCGTTCAATTCAATCTGGCAAAGCGCTGGCTTGTTTTATTATTCTTCATAACAATCACGGCGCTGGCGTTTACTCAGGTTTTTAAGCTGAAGTTTGACTTTAATCCTGAGGCCATGCTCGAATTCAGTGAAGAGGAGATTGCCTATCAGCAGGCGTTTGATGAAAAATTTCAATCCAATTCGAACGTTTTTTTACTCGTGTTTTCATACGCGAATTCACAGGATATATCATTATATAATAGTGAAGCACTTAAAGATTTGCGCGATCTGACAGATATTGTGGGCAATATCGAAGGCATCGAAGGATCGTATAGTCTTGCGCGGGTACCCGACAACAAAGCGGATAATAAGATGGCCATGCTGTCGGGTCATCTTGACTCCATCGTTCCGGAAGGTGATTTCGGTGCGGAGGTTGCCGAGAAAGTGAAGGAACGCGTCAGTGAATCGGATCTTCTCAATGGGAATCTCATCTCGAAAGATGGCAAGTATGCGATGATTATGGCGACTCTGGCACCCGAGTCGATCGATCCCAACAACTTTTATGAAGTATATGAGGCAACTGCTGCTGCCGTAGAAAAGTGGCAGGCGCTCGACAATAATTCGGAATATAAAATTGCATACGGTGGATTGCCCTACATTCGGGCCGAAATTGTCGATCGAATGAAAACGGAGCAGTTTATACTCTGGCCTGTGGTTGGCATTCTGTATATTCTCGCTCTCTGTGTGGTATTTCGTTCTCTCTGG
>JAGACY010000170.1 GCA_017613855.1 Pseudomonadota bacterium | reverse complement strand
GCATCTGCACCTGTGGATGAATCGGGAAAAACCGAGGCACAGCTTAAAAATGAGAAGCTCGAAGAGGCACAGAGACGCTTTAATGCGGGCGAAGTTGGCAAGTATGTGTATGTTCCGCCTGAGAAAGATGAATCTGCCGTCGATGCCGAAGGCAAAGCCAAAGACGGTGATGATGAAGACAAAGACGACAAGAGTTGGCATGTCTTTGCGAATGCTTCCTTCGATCTCGGTCTGGGTGCCTTTACGAAACACGAATATGCCCGTAAAATTCGTTCGCGCTTTGCCTTTGCTTTTGGTGCGTCGTACGAAATTCCTGTCATCGATGTGACGATCGTTGCCCAAACCGGATTCAGCCAGTGGATGAGTAAAGCCGGTGGTACCAATGGACAATACGAATTCCGCTGGGCCGATACGACGATTGGACTTGCCCGCGATATCTGGTCGTACGATGAGAAGGAAGACAAGTTCCACGTTGGATTTACGGCTGGCTTAGACTTTACTTTGCCGACTTCGAAAGCTTCGATAAGTGAGAATCTTTACACGACGATTGCGCCAACGTTGGGATTTGATATCGGACTGGCTGGACTTTCATTTGGATATGCCATTACTTATGCACATTCCTTCCATGAATATACGAGCTCGACGTATGACCCGAGCGAAGTCGATATTCTGTCGCGTTCGACCGGGAATGAGCTTTTGGGTGTGCACGATGTGGCGGCTGGCGGTGTCCTTGACGAAATTCAGCTCCTCAATATGTTTGCTCTCAAATATCAGTTTATCAAGGAACTGTCCCTTGTCGTCGGCTTTGGTTTCTCTGATATCTGGACCTACGATAATGGCACCATCAGCAAGGATGATGAGTTTGTAGGCATGTATTCAAAGGTTGGCCGCGGCCATAAACAATACAGCCAGGGTACGCTCTCTTTGAATTATTCACCGATCAAGTATTTGACGCTGACTTTGGGCATGTCGAGTACACAGCCCTGGAAAACCGCCGACAACAAGTCGATTCGTTTCCCCTGGTTCGATACGATCAGCCCCTCGAAGAACTATACGAAATTCCTGTTTAATATCGCGTTCGTTTATTAATCGTTCGCTGTTTTGTGAATTGCCGGGCTATCTGCGATACGCCCGGCTTTTTTTTGCGGCTATTGCCATGGCAATACGCCGCAAATGATTTATATGGGATCCAAAAGGGATTCCATTTCATAATGTTTGGCAATTCTCTGATGGAACTGCGTTTTTTTGTACATTTCCTGGGCTTCATCGCCGAGACGCAGGAGATGTAGATTTTCTGCGGGTGTGAGCACCTTCATTTCTTCTTGTTTTTCCTGTGGGAGCCGGGAAAAACATTGTGTTATGAGCGATTCGATACATTCATCCCATACGATGAGTGCTCTGGCTTTTAACGTATAAAAACTTTCAGCGCGTTGGTTCCAATCGGGGTATTGGGATTGGGTTTCGCGCTGTGCAGTGCGTATTTGTTGATATATTTTGCGCAGATCTTTGCGCAGCGCTTCATCTTGTGTGGATTTGCCAAGAATTTCGAGACGATGCCGCATCGTCTCGAACGGATCTTCGACGTTTATCTCAACGGGCAACTGAACAGGATGAAGGGAACGGTATCCCTCAATGATGCGATCCGCTTCGAATCTCAGATTGGCCAGATTGGCGTTGGTGATGAATTCTTTGGGGTGGGCGCGGAGCCAGGCCTCGAAGCCATCAATAAAAAAGATAGAGGGCACGCCGGTTTCGGCCCACTGCATGACATAAAAAATGTCCGAAGCCGAAAGCTGACGCGTTGGAAAGCGCTTCCATACCCAGTTCTGGATATCCTGAAGGAATGAAGCATGCGGCATATTGCCGTCCAATGCGCTCATCCTTCATCCTCATCATTATGGGATACGAGTCTGCCCATGCTCTTCATTTCGATGCGGGCCGCCTGCCACAGTGTATCCTGATCGACGACGCCATCATTGGATGCTGCAATAAAAGCAGCACGCAATATGGAATTCTTGATGTAACCGCCGCTGATTTCGAATTCGGTAGCCAGTTCGCGATAATCGATCTTCCCCTTGGGGAGTTTGGAGGATTTGAGCATCGATTGCCAGAGTCTGGCTCTTTCGACTTTGGAGGGTTTGGGGAAGGAAACGCGCAAAGACAGACGTCTTGCAAAGGCTTCATCAATACCGGCAGGGAAGTTCGTCGTCAGAATGGCTACGCCTGGGAATCGTTCAATTCTCTGGAGCAGGTAGTTGACTTCGAGGTTTGCGTATTTGTCGTTGGAATTCTTGACATTGGTACGCTGTCCAAAGAGGGAGTCTGCTTCGTCGAAAAGCAGCATGGCCTGGGCATTTTCGGCTTCATTAAAGATTTGGGCGAGATTCTTTTCGGTTTCGCCGACATACTTGGACATGACGCGCGAAAGATCGACCTGATAAATATCGATGCCGATTTCGTTGGCAATGAGTGATGCACACATACTTTTACCGGTACCCGGAGGGCCGTCAAACAAAGCGGATAAGCCGATATCGTGACCGAATCGATCGCCGAGTCCCCAGTCATCGAGGACGCGTGCCCTGTATTGGTAGCGGTAGACAATTTCTTTGAGTTGGGTTTCGACATCCTTGGTAACGATGAGATCTTCCCATTTGTAGGTTTTTTCGAGCAATGTGGCATGCTCGCTCAATCTGTGGCGCATCTGTTGTTTTACCGCACCGATAATATAGCCGGAATTGACGACGGGGCTTGGCTCTGACTGATAGGAAGCCACGCGTACAGCCTCGGAAATCTGCCCGGGAGTGAGGTGGAAATTCTCGGAATATGCCTGAATATCGCAGTTTTCGTCGCGCCTGATTGGCGGGAGTGCCGTTTCCCAGAGTTTTCGGCTCGTAATATGATCGGGCATGGTCAGGCGGAGTGCTTCGACATTGCGGGTTTCGAGGCGCGGCGGGAATGAGACACTATTCTGGCAAGTAATGATGATGGTCTGCGGATGCCATGCCAGGATGGAATCGAGTACACGGCAGACGTTGAGGTGCATTGCGGTGACCTGGGCATGGAAATTGGCATCTTCGGCCGTGGTTGGCAAAATGAGTGTTTCCCAGCCATAAAAGCAGACAATCGCATTGTGAAGCATGGCCTCACGGCAGGCGCAGCTCACACCATAGGAAAAACTTTCGTAGGTGCTTTGAAGCGCTTTGATATCGACGCAGAGCAAATCCCGGTCGAGGAGTGCAGCCACTTCCTGAGCAAAACGGCGTTTTCCGGCACCGACGGGCCCTGTGATGTAGCAAAGCGGGAGCGGTTTTCCCGTATGAAGGAGTGCTTTGATCTTGTCGATACGGGAATACCATTCGTGGTGTTGTTTTTCGCTGAGCATCGTCGGTGTGCGCAGTGATGTGCGGCTGCGAAGCTCAGAGTATGAGGCAAGATTGGAATCGAGCATATCGATGCCGCCAATAAAAGCCTGAATTCTTTGAGGAAGTGAGAGGGGCTGTTTATTGGGTGGCAAATGGCTGGCGGCATACTGGATTTCGATGAGTCCTTCGGTGAGCAGGATGCTGCCGGGGGCAATGAGGCGGTTGAGGTAAGCGATATTATGGTGATCCTTCGAAAAGACCTCGATAAACAAAGAGAGTGTTGGGTAATCGCGTTCGAAGTGATTTTGAATGAAAGCATAGAGTCTCGAAAAAGAAGGATCAAACACGGGTGCGGTCACGAGCAGCAAAAGCAGGTATTGTGCGTTGTTCAGGCGATATTGCTGCATTAAAAAGGCGAGTGGGGACGAAGGATCAAACGTCTCATGCTCATTGTAGAATTGTTTTCTGCGATATTCGACTTCGGCGAGTTTTGCTTTGGCTTCGACTTCTGGGAGCGTTGGATCCACGGGGAGATTGTCTTTTTCATGAAGTCTGGCCTCGACTTCCTGCGGATAAATGATCGTCCCCGGGCGCAAATCTTCGGCTCCGGGCAATAATCCGACGCCCTGCATTTCCCGAATCCTGACGAGCAAGAGTGCTCTGAGCCAATCGAGCTCGAGTTCGAGGTGTGAAATCATGGGATTGGAAGGCATATTGGGGCGGGATGGTGTTTGCATGATATTAATTCGGAATTCGGAATGCGTAATGCGGAATTGTATGTTTTTTATAATTGATTTGGCGTATTGGCGCGAAGCGGCAAAAGCCAAATCGCGGCGGCGTATTTTGGCGCAGCCAAAAAAGCGGCCGCCCCCACAATCGCATAAAACCAGATAAAAAAAAAGACCAGATCGAGGAAGTCCGCAATCTGGTCTGAATGGTTTAAAACAGCGTGAAATTATTTGCTTTCGAGGATGGTGATGAGTCCTTCGAGGTTGGGCTTGGCAGCCTGATACTGGATCTGGTTCATTTCACGGCCGAGTGTTTTGATCAAAGTACGAATGGTATCGGCATCTTCTTTGGTACCGAGCATGGCGAGTGATTTGGTGCCATAGAGCTGACCAAAGACGTCGAGATTCTTGTATTCGTCGCAAATGACCTGGAAATAGTCATGTTTCCCGGAATATCCGAGTTCGTAGATGGCCTTGATGCGTTCGTAATTGGTGATGGATTTGTTGTTCAGAGCATTTTTGTAGCATTCGAAATCGACGTTGCAGGAATCGGCGAGAACGAAAGCGGGACGAACATCATCAATACGTTTTGAGACGTTGTCATTGTAATGATCTTTTTTGGGCTCATCGGGATTTTCGGGTGCGGGAACATTGAATTCGTTTGATTTGAGTGCATTAAAGGCAGCCCAAACGGTATCGGTATCGCCTTTCTTGGAGGTAATGGCGCAATAGGTGACCATATCGGTACCGATAGAAGCGCGTGCATAGGGACGCCACTTGTTCATATCTTCGAATTCTTCGCCCTTGAGGGAATTGACCATTTCGACGGTTTCTTCGTTTGAAATGAGGTCATTTTCGCGCAGGGCTCTGAATGCATTGACGCGCTGAGAAACTTCGATGTTTGAAGTACCGGTGAGTTCAATGGCATTTTTGAATTTGGACTGATAAGCGAGAGTCCAGTTGAAGATATCGGTGAGAATTTGTTTTGCGCGTTGATTTCCGCGGATACCAATATCATTGAGTGAGAAGATGATCGACTGTGAAGCAACGCCGACGAGTGCAGCCCACATCTGCCATGCCTGATCGGTATTCGGACGAATGGCGAGTGTACCGGGAACGGGAATGGTGCGGGTATCGCCGAGGTAATCGAGCATGGGCTCGACAGCTTCCTGATAGCGATAGAGTGCGAGTGCGTTTGCGGTATTGTTGCGCAAGCTTTCCGGGGTAAGGGTATCGGGATGTGCATCCACGTACTGCATCAATGCTTTATTTTCGAGCTTAAAAGCCGTGAGGAGAACGGGAGCAACGACGGATTTGTCGAGTGCGAGGAGTGCACGTGTGCAGTTGGCAGTCAGTGTACGACCGACGCCATCCTGGTGGTAAACAACGCGCATCAAAGTATCGACAGCAGACTCATCTTTTTGGAAGGCGAGTACATCGCAGCTGGTACGCAGAAGGGTGAATGGGGTTTCATCGACATTGCCTTCGAGCACTGAGACGGCTTTTTGTGTGATGGCCGTGCTTGCGATTGTCGTTCCGGTCTCGAGGATAACGCGTTTAACTTCGGGGTTAATCTGTGCATCATAAATGCTCAGAAGCTGGGCCTGGATTTCTTTATTTTTGGTCGCTTTAATGCCGATAGCGGCCTGCATGACCTGTTTGTAGTCAGTCGAACTTGCAGCTTTCTTGAAGGCTTCATCCTGTAAGAACGGAGGCTGATCATCTGGAGCGATGGAGTTGGCCAATGCCTGGATAACTTCACGGTCAAAATTGGAACCTTTTTTGTACATTTCAACCAAAGCAGGCACATAAGGTTTCATTTCTTCCGGTCTTGCCATCATACCCGAAACTTTGGGAATCGCCTTGTCGAGTTTTTCCCCTTTTTGGAGGGCTTCAAGAAGACCCTCTTGGGTATTGACATCAATTTGTCCGCAACCAGATAAAATTCCAAAGCTTGCCGCAATCAGGCCAAGCCCAATGTAACGCTGAATCCCACGATTCTTTATTGTCATGTTAATCTCCAGTAAGTGATAATAAGCTAATCACTAAGCCCAACACCGGGCTCTGCATCATATTGCGATTCAATCGATACGTCAATCACTATTTGGATATGGGACGGGGATGTGAATAATTCGGAATGCGGAATTCGGAATTGGATTTGCAAAACTAAAGGGCGACTCTGAAGCTAAAGGTGAAGAGCATTTTTAATTCGCAATGCGCAATGCGCAATGCGCAATTGAATGACAAAACTAAAGGGAAAGTCTGAAGTTTATGGGGATAGCTGTTTTAATACAGAATGTGGAATGCGAAATGCGGAATGCGGAATGTGGAATGTGGAATGCGGGATGCATTTTTTTCCTAAAAAAATATTGTCGCAAGGCTTTCACTGGCGTAAAAAAAACGGCATCGAGTTCAGAGGGCTCTGGGACATCCCTCTTGCAATGGGTTCTTTTAGATTGTCCCTTATGTGAGGTTTTATGTCAGGTCATAATAAATGGAGTACAATTAAGCATAAGAAAGCTAAAACCGACGCCGCACGTTCGCAATCCTGGACGAAGGTCGTCCGCGAGCTCATCGTTGCCGCTCAATCCGGTACGGATCCGGAATTCAACTCGGCATTGCGTCTCGCTATCCAGAAGGCTAAAGCCTGCAATATGCCCAAGGATAACATAGAACGCGCCATTAAACGTGGTTCGGGCGAAGGTGAAACCGTTCATTATGATCAGAATACCTACGAAGGCTATGGTGCCGGCGGTGTGGCCATCCTGGTCGAAACGCTCACCGATAATAAAAATCGTACCGTTGCCAACATCCGTTCGATTATGTCAAAGAACGGCGGGCAGATAGGCGAAGCCGGTTCGGTTGCATGGCAGTTTAAGACCCTGGGCCAGATTACGCTCGAAGGCGATAATCTCGATCAGGATGAAGTGATGATGGCTGCTCTGGATGCCGGTGCAGACGATGTCAACGAAGATGGTACCATCGTGACTGCTCCCGGTGATGTCGCCAATGTCGCCAAAAAACTCGAAGAAGCCGGCTATAAAATTGATACCATGGAAGTCGCAAAAGTCGCCCAGAACCTCATCAAAGTCGATGAAAAAGCGGCTGCCTCCATCCTCCGTCTTTGCGGTATTCTCGAAGATGATGACGATGTTCAGAACGTCTATACCAATGCCGATATTTCCGATGAAATCATGGAAAAACTCGAGGGTTAGTCCGTTCGTGATGCAAATTTAAGGACGCCTTTGGGCGTCCTTTTTTGTTGTCTGTACCAGGGAGGGAAAGATGGCAACGCGTATTCTCGGTATCGATCCGGGGTCGAGGTTTATGGGATATGGACTCATTGAGATTGAGGGTTCCCGCATGCATTACCTCGATGCCAACCGGCTCGTGCTCGGAAATGCACCTTTTACGGAGCGACTGCTTAAAATCGATGCATTTCTTTCTCAATATCTCGAAAAAGCACAACCCCATGAGGCCGCTTTTGAAGGCATTTTCCACCAGAAATTTGCCGATGCTGCCATCAAACTCGGGCATGCACGCGGTGTTGCCATTGTCGCCTGTGCACGTTTTGGCATGCCTTTGTTCGAGTATTCTCCTACGGATGTCAAACAGAGCGTGACTTCTTTTGGGCATGCCGAAAAAACACAGGTCGCACAAATGGTGAGGGTTCTGCTCGGCGTCCAGATGCAATGGCCCGTGGATGCTTCGGACGCACTCGCCATTGCCATTTGCCACGCACATCGGAGAAATAATTAGCAATGCGCAATTAGCAATGCGCTATGCGCAATTGGAGATAAACCTGAGGTCTATTCTGAAGCTAAAGATACTTTAACCTTTAGAAAATAGCTTTGTTGTACAAGTGTGGATAGGTTTTTAAATAGAGTTCTTTGCGCCTGCGCGGCGGGCGGTCAAGGGTGTCGCGCGACACCCTTGACAATCCCCGCGTCGGGGGACGGCGTCCGAGAGGCGCCGATGGCGCTGACTCGAACGCCTTTCCCCCGAACCCCCTTGAACAGTGCCATAAGATGAAAAGCCGAACGTGAAACGACATCGTGTCGTACACGTTCGGGCGGCGACATCGTGTCGCCGCACATGAAGGGAATGCATGTAGTTATCCGCAGTTCACTTCATATTCACGTTGGTTTAACCCAGCCTTAAAAATTTCGCACTGCGAATTGCTCATTCATTCAAGAACAAATTCGTTTGTATAAAATACAAGATATACGATTATCTATTTTATATAGGCAAAAAAAAATCCCCGCATTTCTGCAGGGATTTTCTTTTTTACAATGCGTGCAAATTACTTGGCATTGACACCGTTCAGGTCGATGCTCTCAACCTGTGCATTGGCATAATTCGTCATGATCATGTTGTTGTTGCCATCAAGTGCAACTTCACCGAGGACGACGCCATCGTGTTCGACGATCATGCGGTTGTCATCGACAGCCGTGAATTTGAGGGACTCACCATTGTCACCCATGGCCGTGATCGTGCCGTCATCATTGGGAATGTACTGAATATTGTTGCCGATGGGGTTCGAGCCCATGAAGAATTCAATGAGGTTGATAATCCAGAAGTCGGCGAACATAAACAGCCCGTAAGCCGGGATGATGAGGAATACCCAGTAAATGAGGGTTTTGACGAATTTGTTGCCAAAACTGTCGTTCCAGCTCCACAGCCAACGGGTAGCACCGAAACTACCGAAGCAGCCATTGAGCATGGCAGCGAGAGCGATAGAGCAAACCGCAACTTTAAACCAATGTTTCATTAACCTTCTCCTTTGTGCGTTATACAAAATATGGATGGCTTTGGACACATCCCATTGACTACATGTAGCCTAAATGATGGTTATTATCAAGCGTTCTATTATAGTTGTATGTTTCAAATGGTAACTTTTTTTGTGAGGGGGCAGTGGCCCCCTGCGGCGCTATTACCTTTTGTAGACGTTCCACGGAACGTCTCTGCAAAAGGTAATACGCGCCTACCCCCACTGCGGGGTTCCACCCCGCAACGCCCCGCAGCCATTCCCGATGCGATGGCTCAAACGTTGTAACGATGCCGTCCCCGATTAAAAAGGCAGTACCCCAGGGAAGAGGTCATTCACCAAAATTCTCGTTCCAATCAATATTAAAATGATACCGCCAATGATGAGCAATTTGGGGCCGAATTTTTCACCTAATTTGGCACCAATAAAACAGCATCCCAGGCTGCACCCAAACGTGACGACAGCAAATATCAGGGCCGGCAAGACAATGGGCTGTTCCGCCATCGAAAGCGAAAATCCCACGGCAAAGGCATCGATGCTCGTGGCTATGGCTGACAAAAATATGGTCACGGGATGGAGCATTTTCTGGACATCGACTTCTTCTTCCTTGCGTGAATCAAGGATAAATTTGATGCCGATGACGAGCAGAATGCCAAATGCAATCCAATGGTCGATGGCGCGCAGGTATTCTGCAATGACTTCGCCGCCCAGCCACCCCAATGCCGGCATTAACCCCTGGGCAAAACCAAATGCCAGTGCCGGGACGAGGGCATGACGAATCTTAAAGGGCTTGAGCCGCGCACCAAATACGATGGATACCGAGCTGGCATCCGCCGCAAGCGCAAATCCCATGAGAATGTAGGAGAGGAGTTCCAAGGTGTGACTCTGAAGCTAAGGGGAATGGCATTCTTAATTAGCAATGCGCAATTAGCAATGCGCAATTGGGATGATCCCCAAATAACTCTCATTCCCATCCGTGGGTTACGCCCTTCGGGCTCACCCACGGCTATTGGCTACGAATGAAACGCCCCTCCGGGGCGTGACGATTACTTGAGAATGCCATTCATTGTTAATTATTAATTATTAATGATTAAATTTCTTTTCTCTGAGAAGAAGACAGAATCCCCAGAATTTCCCGGTACTTCGCGACGGTGCGTCTTGCGATGTCGATGTCTTCATCTTTGAGGATTTCGGCGATTTTTTGGTCACTGAGCGGCTTTTTGGGATCTTCTTTGGCTACGATAGCTTTGATGCGTTCCTGAACGGCAGTACTGGCCAAATCATCCCCGCCAAAGTTGTCCATTCGGGAAATTTTGGAAGTGAAAAAGAATTTCAGTTCAAATGTTCCCTGTGGGGTATGCATGTATTTCTTTGTTGTGACGCGGCTGATGGTCGACTCGCTTAACCCCGTGTCTTCGGCAATATCCTTGAGGATCATGGGTTTAAGGTAGTTGACGCCTTTATCGAAGAAATCGCGCTGCCGCGCAATGATGGCCTCGGTGACGCGGTTAATGGTGCGCTCGCGCTGCTGCAGGGAACGCACAAACCAGCGTGCACTGCTCATTTTTTCGCGGATATAGTTGGCTGCTTCGCCGGGAGCCGTTTTCCGAATGAGATCATAATAATAGGAGCTTACGCGAAGGCGCGGCAAACCGTCATCATTGACGACGACATGGTATTCGCCGTCTGCCGTTCTTTCGACGTAAACATCGGGCGTAATATACATGGGGCGCTCATCGCTGTATTTGACGCCGGGTTTGGGATTGAGCGTCGCAATGACATGCGCTGCGCGTATGACACGCTCTTCGGTCGTTTTGAGCGTGCGGGCAATCAGTTTGTAATTCTTGCGTTCCAGCTGGGGGATGTGCTGATCGATGATGTCATGTACAATTTTATTGTCCGGGTACATGATTTCTGCCTGAGCGAGCAGGCATTCGCGCAAATCGCGAGAACCCACGCCAATGGGATCAAATTCCTGGATGGTTTCCTGGACATAAATGACCGAGTCGAGATCGACACCAAGATTTTCGGCGATTTCTTCGAGCGTAATGCCGACGAGATAACCATCCTCATTGATATTGCCAATAATTTCGCAGGCAATGCGCTCCTGAGTTGCATCAAACCGGGTGAGCTTGACCTGGCGCAGGAGATATTCGACCAGTGTGGGCGGTGCTGTAAGCGTGGCCTCATAGCTGGGCATTTCGTCGCCAACAAACCCCTGATAATTCGAATCCTGCATGGGGGTATGGGTCTGATATTGATTGAGGTAGGCATCCCAGTCGATGGTATCGGTTTTGGCAATCGAATCATCGAGATTGCGCAGGCTCGACTGCAGATCGACCGTATCGTCGGGAATGGCAGGCGGTTCGCCGCTTTCCATCGAGGCAAATTCCGTATTGGTTTCGGGAACCTCTTCCAGTGCCGGATTTTCGGTGAGTTCCTCTTGAATGGATGTGATGAGTTCCTGACGAGAAAGCTGCAGAAGCTTTATGGCTTGCTGAAGCTGCTGCGTCATGCGGAGCTGCTGTTTCATCCCCAGCTGGAGCTGCATTTTCTGACCCATATTTACCTCTCATCGTAATGAGTAAAAAGACCGGCATAATATTTGCATTTTTATGCAGAGACTTCCAGAAAAAACTGCAAAACTAAAGGGGGATTCTGAAGCTAAGGGAGAATGGCTTTCAGAATTAGCAGTGAGCAGTGAGCAGTGAGCAATTGGAATGCAAAACTAACGGTTAAGTCTGAAGCTAAAATAACTTTCATTCTTTAGGAATAACCTTGAGAATGCGTTAACTGCTAACTGCTAACTGCTAACTGCTAACTGACACGATCCCCCGGGGCATGACGATTATTTGAGAACGCCATTCATTCCGCATTCCGCATTCCGCATTCCGAATTATTACGCGGGCTTTTTGTATCTCGGTTTTCCCGGGGTGTTGAAAATGTCGATGGCTTCTGCGGGGCAATGGTGTACACAGCGCATGCAGAGCATACAATGGGTATTAACCCATTTGGGGTGATCTTCGGCCATTTCGATGCTGTGTGTTGGACAGTTTTTGGCACAAAGACCACAATGGGTGCAATTCTCATTGACATGAAAGCGCGAAGTCTGAATGGCGCGATAGATCAATTTCATCGAGGCCGTGGCAAGTCCTGACAGCATCTGCTGTTTATAATGATTGCCAGTCGTTCGGTCGAAAATTTGTTCTGCGATAAAAGCCGTCTGTGTTTCGACGGCACGCTTGAGTTTATCCCAGTCGATGGCTTCGTTTTTCCATGCAATGCCCGAAGAATCGTAAGTAACTACCTCAAAAATGCCATTGATGGTCAACCCGGCTTTTAAGAGCATCCAAGAAAACTGCTCGGGTG
>JAGACY010000169.1 GCA_017613855.1 Pseudomonadota bacterium | reverse complement strand
TAAAAAGCGGCAAGCGCCGCTTTCTTACACATCGCCTGCAGCGCTATTGGCAAAGCCAATACGCGCTGCAAATCCGGTTTTATGTTCGCGGATCGGTAAAGTCTGTTCCGACACTAACAGAACCACCAGAGGTGATCCACCTAAAGTTATCCATAATGGCTGCTGAGTCGAGCGCAGAGTCGCCTGTATCCCAAATGATAAACTCCAGTGTGAAAGTCTCACCACCGACGACAGGTGCCTTGGTCGTCAGCCAGGCAGTAGCACCACCATTGTTGCTGCCACCGCCAAAGGCGGCCAAATCGCCGATGCCATCAGGACATGCGCCATAAGCCGTCTGGCAATACCCTCCCGAACAGGAGGAATAATTGGCGCGACAGCTGCTCACAGAATAACAGGTATAGGGCGTACACGAAGTAAAGAACGCATTGTTTACCGATACTGCTGCGCCATTCTTATCAAATGCAATATTGGTGTCCGCCGGGATACCACTCGCTTTGGACGTGAGCAGTACAATAAAGAAGTCATTAAATGTGGTGCAGACATAATTGGGATATTCATACGAAAAGAATCGGAAATCGAACTGAAATCCCGTTGCATTAATCGGCGCTTTGAGCGTCAGCTTCAGCTCAACGGCATCATTAATGTTATTGCCTGAATAACAATTCGGGTGGGATTGCAGCTGATAATTATGTGCCGCGTGATATTTTGAAGGAATGGTACCACCACTGATAAAGCTACCCGAATAGCTCAGCCCGCTGCCGGCAAATGCCCCCGAAGAAATACCGGCAAAGCTGGATCCGGCTTTAGGCTTAATGATTGAACCTGATTCCGGAAGCTTTGAAAAAACGTTTACAGCACGGCCCATGTCAGCATTGCCAACCGGATTCGAAAGTGACTGCACCGTTGCCGAAACAAGACCATAGCCCATCTTCGAGGCATCATCACAGATGTCCATGGCATGTGCCATCTGTAAACCTGCATTGTTGCGGCTGCTCTCATTGGCCAGGTTTGAACCATAGGAATAAGAAGCACTGCATGTAGCTGCACCTTCGTCGACCTGGCCATTGCAGTTATCATCGATCTTGTTGGAGGCAACCTCATAAAATCCCGGACGAACCTTAGCCGGCTCACTGACGGTCGGGCAATGTTCTTTCGAGTCGCAGCAATCGCCGCCGCAAATGTTGACGCCATCGCCATCCCAGTCTTCGGTACCATCCACTTTGCCATCGCAGTTCAAATCGTTTTTGGCTGCACTCGATTCCTTATTGCGGCACTTAAAGTCATTGACAGGAACGACCATACCTTCGCATGCACCCCACTTGTTATTGGTGCACGTCATTTTGCCGCCTTTGCATGCGCCTTTGCCCTCTGTACCGGCCGGACCATAATAACAGCTCTTTTCTTCGCCATTTTTGCAGGCGCAGTCGGCAGTCGTTTTTTCGCAGCCGTTCTCCGGGTTGCCATCGCAATCGACATAATCGGGAAGGCAGGATGTGCATTTGCCCTCTTTGCATGCGATGTTTGCAGGACAAACGATGCCACATCCGCCACAATTCTTGGGATCATTGAGGGTGTCGTAGCATAGGCCGTCTTCACAGGGGGTTTTGTTCGTACAATCGAGGCATTTTCCCTTCTGGCAAATGCCATTTTCACCGCACGACTGACCACATGCACCACAATTATCCCTATCGACCTTGAGGTCGGCACATACATCCCCGCACGGTGTTTCATTGGCGTTTTCACACACCAAATCAGGTTCATTGCAGTTGGGTTTATCTTCGGGACAACCGCAGATGCCATTCTGACAGATTTCCTTTTCGCCGCACTTCACACCGCAACCACCGCAATTGACGGGATCACTCATGACATTTTTGCATACATGGTCACAAATAACCGCATTTTCCTCGTCACAACTCTCGACACAGCTGCCTTCAACACAACGGGCTTTGGCTGAGCAGGCCGTACCACAATTGCCGCAAAAATCATGATCTGACTGCAGGTTCACACACTTATGATTGCAAATAACGTCGCTCTCGGTGGGACAAACCCCCGTACAACTGCCTGCTGTACAGATTTCATCTTCCACACATTCGGTTTCGCAATTACCGCAATGCTCTGAATCATTCTGCAAATCAACGCAGGTACGATCACAAATGACATGAGCTGCATTCGGGCATGTTTCCGAACACATGCCGTTCACACATGCCTGACCATCCGGACAAGCCTCACCGCATTTACCGCAGTTTTCACCGCTGGAAAGCAAATCCGCACACGAGTCTCCGCAGTGTGACAATCCTTTGCAATCCAATTCACATTTGCGTCCCATACACACTTCATCCGGGCCGCAAACAGTATCACAGTCACCGCAGAAATCGTGATTATTGACGATCGGAATACACTCATCGGTGCATAACATCTCGTTTTCCGGACACAAACCAGACGATGACATACATTGCCCGTCTTCACAAATCTCCCCGTCGGCACATGCATGATTACATTCCCCGCAATGCTTGGCGTTCGATTTTGTGTCTCTGCAAACGCCATCGCAACAGGTTGCAGAACAATTCGCTTCACTGCACGGCCCATCATCTCCTGGCTGCGAAGAACCTGGTTTACCCGTTTTTTTCCCTTGGCCATCTTCACCGCTGCTGCCAGAGTCATCTTCAAATGCAGGGATCAGATCACTAGAACAGCCAGCCGCAGAAAGCGAAACAAACAAACTGGCAACTAAAAGAGGATAATAAATTCTCATCAGAACTCTCCTTAATTGATCTCTGTTGGATCCTCTGCAAACCCTGTATTGACTTTCGTTGAATCAAGCAGCCATTTGAAATTATCGATCAACACTGTGGAATCGTATTTATTATCCTGGGTATCCCAGATATAAAAGTCGAGTGTAATGGTCTCTCCGCCCACAATGGGGGCCGTCGTAGAGAGCCATGCCGTACCGCCGCCGCGCCCGGTCTTCATGTCAAACACAAAGGGATTGGGTGTATAAGCATCGATGGCACTTGCACCATCGCGGCATGTATCCGCACCTGCGGAACAATAGCCGTCCGATGCACAGCTCATAAATGCCGGACACTTATTGCTGCCGTTGGCGCAATTCACTTTATTGCACGTGGTGAAAAAGCCATTGTTGACCGACACCGGATTGCCATTCATATCGAAGGCAATATTGCGATCCGGGATTGCTTTTACATCGGCATGTTCCGTGGTGAGAATCGCGAGGAAGAAGTCATTGAAACTTGAGCACAGATACTGTGGATATTCGCGCGAGAAAAAGCGGAAATCGAACTGAATACCCATGGCATTGACGGGTGCCTTGATTTCGAGATGAAGCTGCACCGAGTCAAAAATGGCAGGAACCGCCGTTCCCGTTGGACAGGATTTATGGGTTTCGAGTTTGTTGCCATGAGCATTGGCATATACCGACGGAATCTTGCTGTCGGGAGCAGTCCTTTGCATTTCGCCGTTAGGAAGCTTCGTTTCAGAGGCATATTTTTCGAGCTCAAGATCGGCTTCTGCAACACCATTGGCGACATCCTGGGCTGCACCAGATGAAAGTACTGCAAAGTTATTACCTTCACGCGGAAGTACGCGGGCAATTTTGGACTTGTCGCGCCAGGAATCCATCACATTGACCTGACGTGGATCCACCCCCTTAGTACTCTCAGAACGTGTCAATCTGGCTTTAACCAAACCATAGGGACACGTTTTGGCAGGGTCACATTCCCAAATAATTCCCATCGCGCGAGCGAGTGCACGGGCACTCGTATCTAAATCTGTCGAGCCATAGGTGAAGGGAATGGGGGCGACCGTTTTGGGATCGATCGGTGTCTCGTCTACTTCGCCATTACAATTATCATCCAGGTTATTGCCGGGAACCTCCATCATGCCCGGATTGATGAGGTGCTTGTCTGTTGCATTGCACATGGCCGCATTATCACAGCAGTCGCCGTCACAAATGGAAAATCCATCGTGGTCCATATCTTCGTGGCCGTCGTCTTTACCATTGCAGTTATAGTCTTTCCCATCACATGCCGTACCTTCGCTCGGCAGAACTTCAGGTTCGACGGGTTCAAAGGTATGAAGTCCATCGATGAGCTGACATTCCAGAACGGCATCTTTACACTCACCGACGTTTCTGGTCTCATCAGACCCACTGTACGAAGCCCCCTTTTGACCAATGATACAACTGCAGCCTAAGGCAGCTTCACACCCATTGGTCGGATCACCATCGCAGTCCAGCCAGCTGATATCACATTCACATACCGAATCAGTACAAACCATATTGTTTCGGCATGCGTTATCACAAGTACCGCAGTGGTTTGGATCACTTGTTAAATCAACGCACTCACTGCCACACAACGTGCCATCACAACCAATGCACTTACCATCCTGACATGACTCCGTAGCTTCACAGGCATGGCCGCATCCGCCGCAATCGTGCTTCGAAGACAGGATATCCTTGCAAATGCCGTCACAAAGCTTTTCGTTGACATCGCATCCGGACGAGGACGTGCCCGGAGTTCCCCCCGGATTTTCTGGAGTACCAGTTTCCGGCGTGCCTTCCTGCGGCTTATCACTACCACCCGTTATAGACGGCACCGAATACGGCACACCTTCATCGTTGTTGCACGAAGTTCCAAAACAACCCATTGCAAGAGCAACAACAATCAGTCCAAGATGTTTGCATCTGTTTGTTTGCATATTCCTAATACCTATCTGTTATGGGCTATGGAGCGATAAAAACGCCTTTATGCCGTCTCAAGTCAAACTTCCCCATCGGCATTATAGCAAAACTGTTTTAAGATTTCGCATGTAAAAGTGTATATTTTCCTGAAATGCAAATCTGTAATACCGTATTCATGATGTCCCGCAAAGAAAACTATGGTATTGTAAATGGCGGATTGCAGTTCTTTGTCCGCAAGGAGCATCCATCAAAAGCATCCCACAAAGGAAGACCAAAGCCATGATCAAATGTTACAAATGCGGTGCGAACCAGATAGATACCAATAAAAAATGCGTATTCTGCGGTGCAGATTTGACGAACCAGAACGCACAACCTCTAAAAACCGCCGATTCGCAAAGCTCGAATGACTTGTTCAATGATCAACAATCAAACTTTGGAAAGTCTGCGGATCAATTTCCCTACTACAGTGCATCCGTAAGACAGAGCAACCAAAATGCCCCCTTAATTATTGGAACAGCCATTTTTATCGTAGCCGTAGCCATCATTATCTTTGTAATACTCTTTGTCTCCAAACCAAAGCTGGAAAATGACATCTCCAATCTACCCAATGAAATCCAGACCGAAAATATAACCAATACCAATAACGCTCCACCTGCCGAAACAAAACCATTACAAGAAGAAAGAACTCAAATAGACATATTCAATCTAAAGCACGACATGATTCTCGATGAGATCAGAAAGAACGACAATATAATTCCTCTCAAAAAAGAAGATTTACGACGCAATCCCGAAGATATACTCAACGACCTCATCACAAAGCTGGTAGACAACAAGAATTGTTATGATAATTCCGAAGATTTCGTCATTCAGATGGATGGAGACCTGAACTCTTTTCAGAATGCCCTAAAAAAAATAGATTATCAAAAATTATACAAAGCCCTGGCCAACAAGCACACCGTCGGCGGTGTATGTAAAAAAACAAGATCGACAGCATCCTGGCTTGATTCAACCATAACCGGCACACAAGTAAGTCCCAAAAGCAATAAAAAAGAAAGACATAGCACCCGCTATAGCTCCAATGAGACATTTTATACGGACAACAATTTGCTGGATATCAATCTGGCATTCTATTACAGCATATTTGAAGAATCTGACTATAGAGCGATGTTTGTCAGCCTGGGATGGGAAACCGGATGTGTCGGTCATTATCGTTTTTTCGAACTGGACGACACCATGGATCCCTATGTCATGATGGCTTTTGCAGGCCGTCTCACGTATGCAGATGTTCAAACTTCAGACCATGGCTCCAAAATATTGCTCCAAAGCAAACACAAGCCGCATCGGCCATGGCTGGACAGTCTCATGCAAGCGGATGAGTTTCAGCTCGTCTACGGCAGATATGTCAAAAATAATGAGGACGGTTACTATTACGTCATCTCCTATCGAAAGTATTCACTCACAGAAATGCACGAGCGATGTCCTTTCGTGAAAGATGAATATGCAAAGATTCCCAAAGAAGATGGTCCGAATCCAAACGTAGCTCCGGACCCCCGCCCCAAAGATTCATCGGTTGCCCTGCCATTTTAATACGATAATCCGCAATGGCCATGACATCATCAGGCAGAACCTATACTTTTGAGCATTCGTCCGTCACACAATAACAAACACGCCGTATGCCGCAGGCATAGGCGTGTTGGCGAGGCCGTATCGCGCAGCGATAGGCCGAAAGTGAGCTGCAGAGACGTTCATTCGAACGTCTCAAAGCGAACCACCATCAAAGATTATTGTACAATGACGAGTTTATAATCGCGATGGCCGAGCTTCATGGCTTCGGCATGATCGAGTGTATGCAGGCCATTCTGGCGTTCGATGCGCTTGACGAGCGAATCCTTGTCGGGCATGGCATAAACGATATCGATCGCCGCCTGATCAATGGCGAGTGGGTCGGCCGAAGCGAGCACGCCAATATCGTGCATGTCGGGCTCGGCGGGATTGGCGTTGCAGTCACAATCGACCGAAAGGCGGTTCATGACGCTGACGTACACCATGGGCTTGGCATCGGTCACCGCTTTCGCGGCCTCGGCCATCGACTCGAGGAACTCGTCCTGTTTGTCAGAGAGCCACTCAGTTTTAGAACGTCCGGCAGAATGAATCCAAAGCTTGCCCTCGGATGAGCCGAATCCAATCGAGAGATTCTTGATGGCACCGCCGAATCCGCCCATCTGATGGCCTTTAAAATGCGATAAGACGAGATAGGAATCGTAATTGGCGAAGTGCGAACCGACCAGATCTTCCTTGAGATTCTTGCCGTCGACGGGCAGACTCATCGAACCTTCGGCATCGAGAATATCGACAGCGGCAACCGTCTTGTAGCCGCGTTCTTCGATGACTTTCCAATGTTTTTCGGTCGTCGCGCGATTACCGCCGTAAGCCGTATTGCATTCGACGATCGTACCATTCACGGCATGCACCAAATCCTTAATCATTTCCGGGCGCAAATGATT
Organism: Pseudomonadota bacterium; assembly: GCA_017613855.1. The sequence continues at coordinate 3,886 of JAGACY010000169.1, read as the reverse complement.
GGTCTTTTCGGACTCGCCAGTCGACATCTTGACGCCGACTTTGCCTTTAGGTTCCCAGTGCAGCTGCTGATAAACCTTGACCAGCGATTCGGGGCTTATCTCCGAAATGAAATACACCGGCGTTTCGGCATCTGCCTTTTGATGCGGCAGCGCAGACAGGCTGATATCGTAACCGCCGTTTGTTTTAAAAGTATCTGTTTTGGCCGAATCGCCGCCCTGTTCCTCATTTTTAGCTTCATCCGCAGCGGTATCACCACCATGATCGGGCTGTGCCGCAGGAACATTATTTTCGGTAGGCGTCTCGACATTCTCGCCGGATTTGTTCGGAGAGCATGAAACGCTGCAAAGAAGCGATAACACAGCAAGAGAGATGAGCCATTTTTTCATAGGAACTCCAGCTTGCAATAATACTTCATAAATCCCCCGAACACGCATTCATCATACCGCAGAAAAGATTGTATTTTGAATGTGATTTTTTGCCCATTCGGGGGCTTTCATGGTGTGGCGCTCGCTTTGAGACGTTCCCCGGGAACGTCTCTGCAGCTCGCCATATCGGCCTATTGCTTCGCGATACGGCCTTTGGACGCGCCTCTTGCCTGCGGCAATACAGCGCGTCATGCTGTTATTTGGCCGAATCCTGCACAATTTCGATGGCACCGGGCTGTCCCGACATAGCCAGCTTAATTTTGTCGCGCGTCTGATTGAATGTATGCAGCCGGTTGCCTGTGAGCTCAAGCGAGAAACTGTCATTGATCTTGGCGGGATCGACGTATTCACCGTTAATTTTAACACCAAAATGAAGGTGTGGTCCCGTCGAGTTACCGGTATTGCCGACCTGCGCAACGATTTGCCCCTGGCGGACTTTGGCGCCTTTTTTGATGCCTCTGCCAAAAGCATAGAGATGGGCGTACAGCGAAGTATAACCATGGGCATGTTCGATGACGAGCAGGTTCCCGTTGCCGCCTTTCCATCCGGCAAAAGTGACGACGCCATCGGCAAATGCGTAAATGGGCGTACCGGTATTGCAGGCCCAGTCGATGCCCCGGTGAGGACGTATGGTTTTAAAGATGGGATGCAGACGCTTGGGGTTATAAGGGCTCGAAACTTTGCATCCGACGACGGGCGTCTTGAGGATATTGCGCTTTAAACCACGGCCTTCGGCATTGTAATAGCCGGAATATTCCTCGTCGGATTCGAAATAGTAGGCTTCGAGATTTTTGCCGAGTGCATTCGATTGATAAGTGGCAGCCCAAACCCGGCCATAGCGATAGAATTCGCCATTGAGCGTGACCCGATCGACGAGCACACTAAATGTATCGCCGCGCTGAGAGTTTGTGCCGAAATCAATGTCGTACTTGAACAGCTGCATAAAATGGGAAGCCAGTTCACCCGATTCGCCCAAATCGATAAATGCCTGATAGAGCGATGAGGTGAGTTCCCCTTTTACCAATCTGCGTTCCGTGCGTTTATGCACATCGACCTTATGGGCAACAAATTCGTTGCCGTTGCGTTCGGCGATGCTGATATCCTCAGCAGAAATCTCATAGATGAACTTGAGGATGCGTTTATCGACGTCGAGATGCACTTCATAACGATCACCTGGTTTGGTGCGTTTAAAGTCGACGATATTCTGCATAGAGGCAATGACCTGGTGAATATCGCCCAGATCGAGGCCATGATTTTTGAGTGCGACGAAGAGCGTCTGATTTCTGGTAATTTTGCCTTTGATGAGGAATGGATCCGAATTATCGAGCGTAGGTTCCGGGACATCCTGAGGGATATCCTCATCCATATATTGCCGGGTTAATTCGGAAAGATCAGACCATTCCTGCATGCCCAGTGCATCGAGATCGATGGGATCTGACTCGGTCAGCATATCATCGTCCTCGCCATGGGACAAAACGCAGACACAAAGCACCGCAATAACAAGCGCGATGCCGCCCAGAATCCATGGCCACGGAGATCTTTTTCGTCTTCCCATGGTCATGGAGAGGGGGAGTTTATGCTGTGACATATAGGGATATCTCAAAAGAGCGCAAAGGCTCTTTATTTTCTCGGTGCTGACGATTCACGTGCCTGCGCGATCATCTCGGCGGCATGCTCCATCGTCTTGGCCGTAATCGAAGTCCCCCCCAACATACGTGCGATTTCTTCGACGCGTTCCGATTCTTTAAGCAGAGTGATTGAACTCTGCGTACGGTCATTGATTACCGATTTTGATACACGAAAATGCGCATCCGCAAAGCTGGCAATGCTAGCCAGGTGCGTAATGCACAGAACCTGATGACACCGACTGACTTCTTTCAGCATGTAAGCCACATGCGTGGCGGTCTGACCACCGATGCCGGTATCGACCTCATCAAATACATAGCACGCAACGTCGTCTTTTTCCACTAGCGCGCGTTTTAAAGCTAACAAAACTCTTGAAAGCTCACCACCGGAGGCGATTTTTGCCAGTGGTCTGGCGTCTTCCCCGGGGTTGGGGCGCAGAAGAAACTGAATTTCATCCGCCCCGGTCGTCTTCATATTATCGAAATTATCCGTAGAATGGCAAATAATATCAATGGCCGCATTCTCCATGGCAAGCAAATGCAGGCCTTCTGTCGCTTCGAGGGCGAGTTTTTCTGCGGCCTTTCTGCGCATCTGCGAGAGTTCGGCAGCCATCTTGGAAAGGGCTGTTTTCTCTGATGCCATGGTTTTATCCAGCTCTGAAATACGCGCATCCGAAAGGACGAGCGATTTTTTTTCATTTTGGAGAGAATCCAGAAGGCCCGGAAGATCATCGCCTTTGACGCGATATTTCCGCTCGAGCTTGTCAATCAGCGAGAGCCTTGACTGGAGTTCTTCGAGCCGTTCAGGCGAAGCATCATCCATTGAGAAATGGCGCAGTTCGTGAACGGCATCTTCGAGTGTCGAGAGGGCATCCTGCATGCCCCCAACGGCATCCTGTATGCCTTTTTGGCCAGCAGATACACGGCGCAGTGCCGAGATATGCATACCCAAACGGGAAACGATGGAATTTTCATCGTCATAGAGATCGGCCATCGCACTGTCAACGGCCTGCTGAAGCGCCTCTGCATTCGAGAGGCATTTGAGTTCCCCGGCCACCTCGTCTGCCTCGCCGGGCTGAACATTGGCCGATGAAAGCTCATCAATTTGATAATTGAGAAAATCAAGTCTTTTGGCGCGTTCCTCGAGTGAGGCTGCCAACGTGTTACGTTCGCGCTTAAGCGCAGAATAAGCGGAAAAACGACGGGCAAAGGCGTCTGTATCGTCTTCGATGCAGGCATATCTGTCGAGAATGCTCAGATGCTTGGCATCATCGAGCAGACTGACATGTTCATGCTGCCCGGAGATATCGATCACCGTGCGCATTAAATCGCGCAATGTCGTAATCGTCTGCAGCGTCCCGCCGATATAAATCCGGCCGCGTCCTTTGCGGGGAATCACGCGGCGAACGACGAACTCATCGTCATCGAGATTTATCCCGATGGCCTGGAGCATGGCCATGGCCGGTGCATGGCGATGATCAACCGTAAACATGCCCTCGACGACGGCTTCTTCGGCTCCGGTACGAATGATATCCGTCGAAGACCGCGCTCCCAACAACAATTTAAGGGCATTGACAATAATCGATTTGCCGGCACCGGTCTCGCCGGTCAGCACAGACATGCCATCCTCAAAGTTGAGCTCCAACTCTGAAATGATGGCAAAGTCCTTTATAACAAGGGTGGTCAGCATGTTTTATGGAATGACATCGACTGGTAGAGCCGTGTCGAGACACGGCTCTACAGGGAATATCGTGTATACAAGAGATAGCGTAAGAGACGTTCCATGGAACGTCTTTACTTTGAGTTATTTATAGGCTTTGGCGTGTTCGACAAAT
>JAGACY010000168.1 GCA_017613855.1 Pseudomonadota bacterium | reverse complement strand
GCTTTTTTCCTCTTCTGAGTCGGTATTATCTTCATCCGATTCATCCGATTCAGGGATAACCTCGTTGATCTGCATGGACGGCATCATGCTTGCCATGGCTCTGAGAATATCATTGGCTGCGGCATTTTGTTCTGCAGCAGAGAGGGTGTTTTGCGGTGCATCGGATTCGCCGTCATCATCCTCTGAGTCATTATCCTGGGTATTTACAGGGGAATTGGCCATAGAAGCCATGGTGTAGAGAAGGTTATTGCCTGCGTTTTGCTGTGCAGATTGTGCGGCTTCACGTTTTCTCTGGATAAAATCTTTGAGGCGTTCTTCCATCTTATCGTTGGTGGGGAAGGGCTCACCAGCCAGTTTTTTATCAATGAGTTCAAGATAAAATTCAGCGATGGGCTGTCCTTTTTCGGCATCCTGAGCAAAGAAGGAACGAGCGCTTTGAATCATTTCATTTTCTTTGTCGTGGTTACCGAGTTTGTCGCACACTTCAGAATACTGGAGTTGAATCATTGCACGTTCGGGACCCTTGGCTTTTTGGAGCAAATCATCCATGAATCGCGTTGATTCGGTGAGTACTTCGTTGCGTTTTGCGTTTCTGCCCTGTTTTTCGTAGACTTCTGCGAGTGTCTGGCAGATGGCAACATGTGTTTCGCCTTCGGAGTTGGCGCGTATGGCTTCGAAGAGTTCGGCAGCACGTTCGAGTTTTTCGCCTCGTTTGAGGTAAATATTACCAGCGGCAGAGGCAGAAGTCTGATCGAAGCTGAGTTTTTTGGTTTGTGGATTGACTTGCCAATAGATACGATTGACCGCTTCGAAGCATTCGAGTGCTTTGTCTTCATCGCCGCTTTCGAGATAGATGCGTCCGGCGAGTCTTTGTACAGACCAGTCATTGGGAATCTTTTCGAGCAGGACTTCGACGGCAGCGATACCGGATTCAAAATCGCGTGCAATGAGGCCATGCTGTGCAATTCTTGCGAGCACGGTGATATTTTCGGGATCGAGATCGTGTGCAGCCTGCAGGACGTTTTCTGCTTCATCGAACTTTTTCATTGTCCACAGGAGTTCGGTGCGCAGGAGCTTTGTTTCGATGTCATCGCGTGCTTCATCGGCTTTTTTGAGCATATCGTATGCTTTTTCAAAGGTACCTTTCCCGTAGTATGCACGACCGAGTTCGGTCATGACGAAGCCATCATCCGGATGGTCTTTGTATGCATCTTCGAGTCCTTTGATAGCCGTGTCAAAATCGCCTTCCTGAAGAGAAATCCATGCTTCCTTGAATTCATCGCCGAGCTCATCGTAGTGCTGAGCTTTTTCGAATGGAAGTGATGTCACATAGAGGTTCCATTTGTCGGAGGTATTGAGTCCATCGACGCGTTCTTCGCCTGCGACGTGAGCTTCGACAATTTTGTCGTCATCGTTCATGTGCTGGCTGTCTTCGACGAGTTGGTTGAGGGCATCGCGTTCTTCGTCGGTTCGGACGAATTTTGCAGCGCGTTCGAGGGCATTTTTGGCACTTTCGGACTGCCCGCTTCTGAGAAGTTCCTTGGCTTGTTTATAAGCACGCTCATAGATTTGGTGGCAAACGATGGTTTCTTTTTCTGCAATTTTTTCGTTTGCTTGGGATTTAAAATCGCCTTTTTCATTATTATCAGCAGCGAGTTCTTTTGCTTTTTTTATGCAGCTATGCGCTTCACCGAGATCGCCACTGTCGAGAAATTTTTGGCATTTAGTGAGATAATATTCCCAGTCTCTATGAAAGATTTTATCCAGCAGGCCCATGAAAAACTCCTTGGAATGGGGCAGTGCCCAAAAAAGCTGCGCGTATGATCCGCAGGATCATAGCGCAGCGCGGAGGGCGTATTGGCACAGCCAATAGCCCGAAGTATTCAAAAAAAATGTTGCCGTAAAAGAACAGCAACAAGTTGTCAATGAATATGTGAACAAAAACCGGATGGTCAAGAGGAAAGAATAAAAAGATTTGATATTTGGTGAGGCCGTTGAGGAAAATAGAGAATATCGGAGTGCGCATGGAGAAGAGTGATTTGGGATTCCCTAAATCCTTGTTCGCTAAGAGGAAACGTAATATAATAAGTGGTCATCATTTTAGCCTTATGGCTTTTCTTTTTACAATCAGGAGATGTTCAATGACGGACGAAAGAGACCCGAGATTTACGGACAGCAACAGTGGAACAGATGATTCTGGCAGTGGGCGTCGTTCATCGATGTCTGGGGCGGCATCCAGAACGGCTTCAGGACGTTTTCCGAGCATAACGCCGGGTCGTGGCGGAGGTGCACAGGGAAGATTTGCTCAGAGTTCAATGCCAAACGTGCCGAGAGCTGCGTCGTCGTCGAGTGCTTCGATGCCGGAAGTGCCGTCAGCCGGTGGTCGCGGATCGTTTGTGAGAGGTGGGAGGCCTTCGATCAATCGTGGTGGTCGTCCGTCAGTTCATTCGAATACAGAAGTACCAGCGCATGTGGTTGCAGATGAATTGGAGCCCGTTGCCGAAGAAGTGATTCCCATTGTAGCCGATGATTTGATGGCAGAAGAATCAGTTGCTGAAGCGCATGCTGTCGAAGAACATGCTTCCGAAGATCATATTGACGAAGAACATGCTGGTGCAGAAGCGATATCATTGGGCATGATGGATTTTGACATTGAGGATGAGCTTGCGGCACTGGATCCTGTTCAAGCTCCCGAAGAGGCAGCATCTGTCGAACCCGTGGAAGAGTTTCATGAGGCAGATATTGATCTTTCGGTAGAGCCGGAAGTTGAGGTTGCCGCAGAAGCTGAGGTAGAACAAGGGGAAGCAGAAGCAGCAATTGGTATTGCATCATCACCATTTGATGATTTTATGGAAGAAGTAGCTGATGAAGCAGAAAAAGCCGTGGAAGAAATTGTGGTTCCGGATGAGGCTGCGGAAGCAGTGATTGAAGAGCCATCCGTCGATGTTGAAATGGAGGTTCACGAGGCGCCAGAGGCGGTTGAAGTAGCTGTGTCAGAACCTGATGATGATTCGGATGATGAAGAAGTCGTCGCCGAAGAAGATGATTCTTTGGAAGAGTATGTCGATGATTCCGACAAGGGCCCGGCATTCGAGATTAAGCCAATTCCAGCAGAATTAAGGAGTGAAGCGAGTTTGCGCGATAATGCGGCATACAGGAAAGAATCGCGTTCATTGCTTCGTTCGATGAATTGGGACGAATTGGCCCAGTTGATGGAAAATGTTCTTCAGTATGCTGTATGGGCAGATTTACCCGAGGTACGCAGCAGTATTCTGAAGGAACTTGCCGGTGTATATGGTGATCGTCTTAATAATAAGGAAAAGGAACGTCAGACTTACGAGCAGCTTCTTAAAGAAGATCCTTCCAATGAAAGCGCGCTCAATTATATGGAAAACGTTCTGCGTGAAGCCGGTGATTTCAAGGCCATTCACTCGATGTACCGCCATGTTGTGGATGCAGTCTGGGAGAGCGATGAGCGTTTGTTCTATACGCAGAAAGCGGCAGATATTGCCGAAGGTCAGTTGAATAAGCCAGCGCTGGTCGTTGCCGATTGGGAACATCTGTGGGAATTGGGTGATCACGGCAAGGAAGTTCAGAGTGCCATGATGACGGCATATCGCGAGCATGCATGCTGGGAAAAACTGGCAGCGTTTGTGCGTGAGAATTCCGTTGACTGGGGACAGGTACAGCAGCTTGGTCTTCGTGAAGTCATTGAAATCTATATTTCCGGTTTAGGTGATGCCGAGAGAGCCAGTGAAACGCTGAATGTGCTGCTGAAAGATCGTCCGACGGATCCATTGTTGTTATTGCAGGAAATTAATATCTGCCGTTTGAACGGCGATATTGATAAGCTTGCCAAACTCAGCCAGATGCGTGGTCTGGATAAGACGGTCGAGTTGAACATCCACCGGGCAGCAGCAGAGGTGCTTTGGGATAAGGGTGAATATGAACTTGCAGTGGATGCCTATGATGCGATTTTGCAGGAGCTTCCTGAGGATCGCGATGCACTTCATGCAAAAGAACAATATTTTATTCAGAGTGAACGCAACGAACAGTTGTGTGATTTCTATACGGGTCGTGCCGAGGCCGCACTTGCAAAAGGTGACATCAATACTGCAACAGAGATGTACACCAAGTCAGCAGATGTCGCGGAGAAGAAGATTTTTGACAATGAATTGGCCATCCGTACCTTAAAGAAAATCGTCGAACTCGATCCCAATAATACGGATACCCATCGCCGGATTATCTCTCTTTATGAGGCTATTGGCGATGACAATGGCGTTGCCACATCGATGGAAGCATTGCTGGCATTAACGAGCCGTCCTGCAACACGTCGTGAATTGCTGGCAAAACTGGGTGGTTTATATCTCGATAAGCTCGAGAATTTTGAGCGTGCAGAGGACTGCTGGAAGAAAGTTCAGGCTATAGATCCGAGAAATCCCGCAGTCAGTGAGGAACTTTCCCGCGTTTATGCGAAGCAGGGTGATTTTGAAGCACTTGACAACAGTCTGACTCAGCAGATTCGCGTTGCAGATGCGGAGAATATTTTGCAGCTGGCCCTGAGCAAAGGCCGTTATTTGATGCAGCATAGCCCAGAGTCTGCGCATACAGCAGCAGGTTGGGAAATCGTTCTGGATTGCGATCCAAATCATAAGGACTCGCTTGAGAGCCTGAGCAATGTTCTCGAAAAACTGCATCGTGATTCTGAGATGCTCGGTGCCTGGGAACAGGAACTGCGCACGATCGATGATATGGATGAGCGTGTTTCGCTCGGACTTCGCATTGCTGATGCATGTGTGGACTGTGCTACACATACCCAGGCAATTGCAGCTTATCTGCGCGTTTTGAGCTGGGAACCCACCAATGAACCTGCTCTGGCAGCTATCGAAGCACATTGTTCCGAATCGGAACGCTGCATCGCTATTTCCGTACTTGAGAGAGCGGCTGCTGCGACAGAAGATAAAGCCAAGAGATGCCAGCTTCTCAAACGTACCCTTCGCTTTATTCCCAATGATAAAGTCATGCAGCGCATTCATGTCATGCGTCGTATGATCATTCTCGGTGACGAAGCTATCGTCAATGATTATGTTGAACAGTGCAGAAGTACACAGCACAGTCAGGAACTTTGTGCAACATGGCTGCGCCGTGCCTATGAATCCAATGATCTTGCCGAAAGAGACAGACTTTTGACGGAAGTCGCTCGCTTTAATGTTGAGGATCTCGACAATTCTTCGCTGGCATTTACGATTCTCTTTGCTTCCGCTCTCGATTGTGAAAAAGCGACGGTACTTGCAGAAGAACTCGAAAAACTCGCGCCTCAGACAAATCGCTGGGAAGAGGTTGTTGCCGTCCTTGGTTGTCTGACTTCGCCGCAATTCAGCGAAGAAAAGAGACGTGAAGCACTCAATAAGAGAATCGATATTCTGCTCAATAAGCTGGATAATCCAGTACGTGCGCTCAATGATTATTCTCGTTTGCTCGAAATGGATCCCACAGATTCCGATCTGCTTTCTGTGATTGAAAGATTGGCCTCTGAGAAAGGACTTCATGAGCAAATGCTCGGTGTGTATGGTGAATTATGGGATTTGACGGACAATACGACTCTGAGATCCGAAATTGCTGAGAAACGCCATGCCATCCAGAAGAATGCTTTGTCACGCGAATATGAAGCACTCACAGAGCTGTTTATTGGCTATCGGTTGATGCCGACTTCTGAGGTTGAGGCAAAACTGGTTGAAGAAACCTATAATGAAGCACATGCACCGCTTTGTGTGGCCATGCTTGAGAGTGAGAAACGCGTCATCGATCAGAGCAATATCGATGGTCTGAAAGCAGTTGCCAATCTCTATGAGAATCGTCTGCAGAGTATCGATGGTGCATTTGCACTCTATGCTTCTGTTTTGACATGCACGCCCAATGATGAACTCTCGCTTGAAAAGCTGACCTCATGGTCTATGGATGACAGCCGCAAGGGACGTTATGCACAGACTTTGCGTTTGGCTGCATCCCGTGCTCATAAAGATGAGAATCATGAGACCAGTTTGTCATTGTATCGCAGACTCGCAGATTTCTACAAAGATGCCCTTGGGGATGTCGAGAGAAGTGTCGATGTTGAGCGGACAATTCTCCATATTCAGCCCGATAATATTCAATCACTCGAATCACTCATTGCCTGGCATGAAGCTAGAAATGAATGGCCGCAGCTTCGTTCAGAACTCAAACAGCGCATTGCTGCCGGTGGTACTGTCGAAGAAAAAATCAATCTCTGGAAGCGTGTTGTTCAGATTTCCAATGAACATCTCAATGATTTGGAAAGCGCATTTGACGGCTATGCAGAGATTCTCCAATTGGATGAATCCAATGAGGTTGCACGCCAGGGTATTGATACACTCACGGGTGCCGATATCGGTCCTGAAGTTGAGCTTCGCAGACTTCGTCTGGAACTTAAACTTGCCAGTGCTGAAAAACGTCCCCAGACGATGCTCGCCATTGCAGAACTTCAGAATTTACAGCTTTCACAGCCGGATGCAGCCTGTGAAACACTCGAGAATCTCTATAAAGAAACGGGCCCGTGCGGGATTGGTTATGAACCGCTTCGCGTCAGCTATCAGCGGCTCAAAGTATGGCCAAATCTCGTCCAGATTATGCTGGAACATGCAGATGCACTCATTGATGATCGGGATAATGCCAATGCAATCAATACACTTCATGAAGCCTTGACCATCGTCGACGAGAAACTCAAAGATGAGACGATTTCTGCGTCTATTATTGATAAGCTTCAGAGACTTGAACCCGAAAACAATGAGGTTATCGATCGTTACTGCGCCAGCCTGAGGAATGCCGAGGATTGGCCAAAATATGCGAATACGATTAAAGAACTCGCCGGCGATCCCAATTCGCGTTCAGTTCACAAATCCCATCTGTTCGAACTTGCCAGAATTCAGGCACTTGCACTCAATGATATTGATGGTGCAATCGAAACCTATCGTTCTATCAACAAGAACGGCAGCATTGAGAAGAATGCCTACTTTGGTCTGGCAAGTCTGGCTCTCAAGAAGAATGATGTCGATCTTTATCTGAATGCTCTCGACCTCGTTTTGCATCAGGTCGTACCCGAATGGGGAGCCATCTTCTATTGCCACATGGCTGAAGTCTGTGACGAAAAAGACAGAGCCGCCCAGGTTGCAAACTATTACCGCAATGCACGTATGCTGGATGCCAACAATCCAGAGGCTTCCGACAGTCTGCGCAGTATTGGCCGTCGCCTGAAGAATTGGCGTACCTCTTCTGCATTGCTGCCGATTGAAGGTGAGCGCGAGCTTTCGTGGAGTGAGCGTTCAAAGAAACTCGTCGAAAAAGCAAAAGAAGCAGAAGCTGTCGATGAAAAACGCATCTGGTTGTGGAAGGCCATTGCTGTCGATCATGATAACATCAAGGCCTGGAAAGAACTTGCAAAACTCGAGGATAAAGCTGGTAATGCCAAGGGGCGCTATGAAGCTGCTCTGGGTGCCTATGGTGCTGTCGAGCGTACCATGCTTCCGGGACCTGCTGTTGCTCTCGAAAATGCCAAACTCTTCTATGAGGTTGCCAATGCCGCTCAGGCATGTGGTAATGAAGCTCGCGCAGAAGTCATGCTTCGTAAAGCCTATACGACTGCACCTGAATATGCACCCGTTGCCATTGCCGTCGGTGAGTTGGAACAGAATGCAGGAAATATCGAAAAAGCTTATGCCATCTACGATGCCATTCTCAAAGATGAGAAAGCTAAACTCGATAACAAGACCAAGAGCGAACTCCTCTTTAAACGCGGTCTTATTTCGAATCTGCAGCAAAAATATGATTCTGCTCTCGATGACCTCAGAACAACAGTTAAAATGTCTCCTCTCCACTTTGAAGCACTCACTGCGATTTCAAAGACATATCAGGAACTCAATCAGCCATTGCTCGCACTTTCATGCATGCAGAGAAGCTTGATTGTTACGGCTGATAATACAAAGCGCCGTGGTAATATTTACTACGATATGGGAAAACTCTGGGGCGATGTCTTTAACGATCCCGATGAGGCCGGTATTTATTATGAAGGTGCACTCAACAATGGTGCGTCGAATGTCGATCTTATCGAAAGAAGCCTCGAAGTTTACAAACAGGCAGGAAGGTACAAAGAAGCACTCGATCTCGTCGAAACCCTCACCAAAACCACGACAAATCCCGCAATTCTTGCAAGCCTGTGGTGCACGCGAGGCGAACTCTCCGAATCCATCTCGACCGAAAGTGCGACCGAAGCTTACGATATGGCGCTCTCCTATCAGCCTGGTATGGCTCGCGCATTCGATGGACTCGAAAGAATGCTCGTGGCACGTCAGGAATGGGTACAGCTCGCCGATTTGTTGGATGGACGTCTCGAAGGTGAATTGACGAAGGAACAGGAAGCTGCCATTCTCGTCAGACTCGCTGATCTCTATAGCAATCAGCTCGATGAGCCTCAAAAAGCTTCCGATATTCTCTATCGTTTGCTCGAAAGTGCGCCTTCGAACGATGTTGTTCAGCGTTTGCTTAAACTCCCGCAGGATAATGAAGATAAGAAACGCATGCTGCTCGAAAAAGCCATTCTCTATTGTGATGGCGCTTATCAGTATGCACTCCAGCTCGCACAGTATCATCTTGAGGCTGGCCGCGAACTTCAGGCATGGGCTATCATGTCCCCGCTGCGTACACTGCTTCAGCTCGATGCTCAGACCAAAGATATTCTCAATGATCTCAAGAACAAATTTGAGAAAACTGAGTCTATCTCTTTGGATTCTCTCTCGAAGGCTTTGCCGGTCCTCTCGGATCAGCAATTCGCTCTGCTCGATGCGATTCAGACTGTACATGCAAAACTCGGAACACTGGGGGCAAAAGCACTTTCGGAAGTTACATCCGGTGCTACCGAAGTGGCCGAAACGACGCCCAATGGCAAGATCTTCCATCAGATGCGCAATGGACTTGGCCTCGAAAGTGTCACACTCTGGCGTTCCACTGATTTGCCAGAGGCCATTGTCGTTATCAATTCCAATCCCGTTGTCGTTTGCATTCGCACGGAAATCTTCCAGAAAGCTGCAGGAAACGAACTTCTTTTCTGGCTTGCAAAGAGCATCGGACTCGCACATACCGATGTCCGCATCCTCGCTTCGACGCCGGAAAAATATCGTTATGTCTATCCGAAAGCGATTCTCGCCGCTGTCGGTATTACGCCCGTTACGCCCGAAACGAATGAACTCGTTTCTAAGATTAAGGCGGCCTTCTCTTCCGATGAACTGCATGCACTCGCTGCACAGCTTTCGATCTGCACCAAAGAGCAGCTCATTGAATGTGCAAATACTTTGACGAATGATATGCTCGTTTCGAGCGACATTCTCGCTTCTTATATGGTCGCTGATATGCGTACCGTATGGCGTGCAGAATCGCGTATCGATGCCAATATTACTGAGCAGAGAAACGTCAAGACCATCGAAGAAATCAGCAAAGCCATCGAAGTTTCGGATATTCTCAGAAAAGCACTTGCCTATTATGTTTCAAGTACATTTACTGAGCATATCGAACATCTCGGATAAACAATTCGTTGTTTAACAGACCGGCCCCCTATTCCGGGCCGGTTTTTTTATGCCCCATTCACATAAAGGGTTTTAAAATGAAAAAAGAATATCATAAATGGTTTAGTCCTTTGTTGGGCAGAGATATGGAAATCAATGTATATGGTCATGCCGGCAGACCTATTATTGTTTTTCCATCCATGTGCGGCAGGTTCTACGAATACGAGGATTTCGGCATGGTTCAGGCCGTCGAACAATATATTAATGATGGAAGAATTATGTTGTTCACGGTCGATAGCATTGACAGCGAATCCTGGCTGAATGAGTCGATTCATCCCGCAGAACGTGCAATTCGACACAATATTTATGATGCATATATCATTCAGGAAGTCGTTCCTTTTATTCATCATATCAGTGGTAGAACGGATATATTAACGACCGGATGCAGTATGGGCGGCTATCATAGCATGAATTTCTATCTTCGTCATCCGGATGCTTTTAATGGTGTTATTTCGCTTAGCGGCTGTTACGCATTGTATATTCTTATCGGCGATTTCGTGGATGAAAATATATATTTAAATGCGCCGCTTCTTTATCTGCCCAATTGCAATGATCCCTGGTATATTGATAAATATCGCCAGGGACAAATCATTGCCTGTACCGGTCAGGGTGCCTGGGAAGAGGATATGGTCCGCGAAACCTCCATGCTCGCTGAT
>JAGACY010000167.1 GCA_017613855.1 Pseudomonadota bacterium | reverse complement strand
TTTTAACCAGGGATGGCCACTTTTTCCCCGGCAATCATACACCCGGGATGATCGGAATCAGAAATTCACTTAAAAAATTGATCAAACATACACACGCCAGAGGAGTCCCCTCAAATGCGCAGCGTTCGGGTTTTCATTTTAACGAGTATTCTGTTTTGCCTCATGACCTCATTGGCCTGGGCCAAAGGTGGCGACCCTTGTCTCAATCTTGCCAGAAACGAGCAATGGAACACGGGACTTGCGGAATTATCGGCCAATTACAAATCGAAGAATTATGACATCGCCCTCAAAAAAGCCGATGAACTCTCCGAAATCTGCAGCCGTTCGCCCATCCTGAACTACTTTAAAGGACGCATCTACCGCGAAAAGGGCGACGATACCAAGGCACTTTACTACATTCAGCTGGCCACAAACTCCACCGAAGAGTTTTCCGTCAAAGGCGAACTGCTCGAACACATGTGGTACGAGCGATACGAAATTGAGCATGCCGAAGCGCGTCCCGAAAAGATCGAAGCACGCCAAAAAGAAATCGCCGATCTGCAACAGCGCACCAAAGAGGCCGAAGCAAAACTGACCGAAAAAACGACAGAAACTCGCTTTACCGATTACGACACGGTCAAATCGTATGCCACCGGCATGTGGACTGGCGTCGCCGTCGGGGCCGTCGGATTGGTGCTGACCGGCGTCGGGGCGGGGATGTATATTTGGGCGTATAATGATAAAAAGCTAATTGAATATAAATATTCTACCTCAAAAGTAGATGATCAAACGAAGCTTGGCAATGGAGAAGCTTATACCACACCTGCATACAGTATTTCCCTAGGCTTAATGTGGCTCGGTGCTGGTCTAACAGTTGTTGGAAGTATTTTTGCAGGGTTCTTTGGCTATAAATATGCCAACATTGAAAAGGATTCCAGTTCTGTTGCATTCGGAATTGCACCGAATGGAGCGAATCTGACATTATCATTTTAAACATTAACCCAACAAAAGGTTATAAATAGGAGAATGGTTATGTATAGGATTAAACACCTTGTGCCCATTTTATTATTCTTAGGATACACCCAAATGATCGGATGTGGTCAAACAGAATATACAGGTGCCTTAAAAGAAAGATATCAAGCTTGTCAACTCTCACAGGGATTTGAATATCATCCTGAAGAAGGACAATGCTATTGCACCAATGGCATTGTCTGTGAAGAGGGTTATGTTTGTGACACTGCATTTAATGATTGTATAAAGCATGTACATGAGGGAGGTTATGATTGTGAAAATCTCACTCTTAAATATACATACGATTCCGTATCCGACGAAATGGTTATGAAGGGAGAATGTGAGGAAGGTAACCTCATAAAGAAACCTGAGATACCAGAAGACGAGAATGAATGTGCTCTTAATGCGAATTGCTCTGATGATAAAGAAGATGCCCTCGACGATCCAGGAGCAGCCCCCGAACCTAGTCCTAAAGTTCCAGATGGCACTGATACATATCCGGTTATATTACAAAACTATGATTGCTCTGGACCGTCACTACATGACACTCAGCTCAAGTGTACCGAGGGTGTATTATCTTATAATTATAATGGAGAGATTAAGACGATCTCATGTGAAAAAGGATGCGATGGCAATGTATGCATACAGTTTTCAGTTTCTGAGGGCGACACTTGTAGTGGAAATGAAACCATATGTATAACAAATAACAATCAAGGACTTCAATATCGTTGTCAAAATAACAAGTGGAAAAATACAGGAAGTAGTTCGGACGGGTGTGACGTATCCCAAAAGTATTCTATAGACTTAGATCCCATGTTAAAAGGCAAAAACATTCAGTATTATTTAGAAGTAACAGAGAATAATACAAGTAATTATATTTTGATAACATTGCCTTGTAATAGTTCAAAAGATGATGTGTATTGCAAAGGAAAAGATTGTGTGTGTCACGATTGCGAACCTGGAAAAGCACAATGCAATAATTTTTATATAGAAAAATGTAATCAATACGGGGTTTGGGAAAGAACTGAATGCTGTGAGTTTGGATGTACAGATAATAATAGTGGAAGTGTAGAATGTAAAAAAGAATGCGAGGGAAACAACCAAAAATGTGAAAACAATCAAATGTATAATTGTGTAGATGGTAGCTGGACTGAATCAACTCCATGCCCTAATGGATGCAACGAGGATGGCACAAAGTGTACTCAAGATGAGGAAAAATGTGATAATGGTACAAAAAAATGTGAAGGCAATCAGCTTTCCAAATGTGAAAAGAATCAATGGACACCATCTGAAGAATGTCCAAATGGCTGCGATCCGGATGGTAAAACTTGTGTTCAAGAAGAACTATGCAAACCAAATTCAACAAAATGTAAAATCGATATGCTTTATAATTGTGTAGAGGGCCAATGGAAAGAAGGACAAAAATGTCCAAGTGTATGTAATAAAGATGGTCTAACTTGTGCTCAAGAAGAAAAAACATGCGAATCTGGTTTAACAAAATGTGAAAACAATGTGTCGTATAATTGTGTAGAGGGCCAATGGAAAGAAGAACAAAAATGTCCAAGTGTATGTAATAAAGATGGTCTAACTTGTGCTCAAGAAGAAAAAGCATGCGAACCTGGTTTAACAAAATGTGAAAGCAAAGTGCTTTATAATTGTGTAGAGAAAAAATGGGAAAAAGTAAAAGAATGTACAAATGGGTGCAATAAAGATAATACAAAATGTAATTAACCTTACGCTCCCCCCAAAAATCCATTGGCGTATGTGCCGCAGGCACATAGCCAATGACGACGGCGTATTCGGCTTTGCCGAATAGCCGGCGTCCAAATACAAAATCAGCACTCAAAATGCCGGTACAAATGCACCAAAATCTCGGCATCGAGTGCGGCATATTCGAGTTGATCGGCACTCAGGGGCCGTTTATCCCAGCGCGATGTCTGATTGGTTTTATCCATATCGAAACCGAATTCCCGCAGGCAGACGGCGCGCAGCGAGTGTCCGCCGGGGCATTTCATGCCGTAGCGCTTGCGGCTGACTTTGAGGGTGTCGACGATATTGTTGATTTGGATGCCGTATTTGCCCAGGACTTTACATTCGAAACTCGAATTGTGAATGACTTTGATGAGATTGGGGCTCTCGAAGACCTGGGCGAGTGGTGAAAAATCGACGCACAAAGGATCGATGATGAAGGTCTGACGGGCGCACCCGATTTGAATCAAACAAAGGCGTTGATCAAAGAGTGTCGTTTCGACATCGAGCCCGATAAAAGGCTGAGCGAGCATGGTATTGATGGCATTGGCAAGCGCGCGGTTATCGGCGATATAGGACCATGGGTAGCGCGTATGCATGATACTGCCGTCCCCGCGTTCAATAGGCTCGATGGGCGGTAAAGCATTCGATGCAGAGGACACAGGTTGAACTGGAGCTTTCGGAACCGGCTTTTGTGAAGGCGTTGCGGCATGCTGTATCTTTTGAGCCGGTGGTTCTGTGGCTTCACACGCCAGAATCGGAGGAAGCAGGCTAGCTGAAAGTGTATGCAGTGCCTGAACTTCGAGTATTTCCGGCGTTTGTACAGAGTGTGCCCACAAAGAGAAATCACGATCAAACGCCGCGTTTTGTATCCCGGTGGGCATCAGCACGAACAAACTGCGCCAGAGATGGGACGATTTCCAGCATTCCTGGATGGCGGGTTTCTGCTTGCCATCGATGCCGTTTGCAGCAAACTGGCACAGTTGCTGTGATAACTCGCTAAGTCGCTTGATGACCGGAGCCGCACGCCATGTGCCCGAAACGCGCCAGCGAAGATGCAAACAAAGATTGCCGTAGGAGATGTCGAGCCGGGGCGATAAAACGCGCAGGATCGAAGCCATAAACGCATTGTTCTGAGCACCGGCAAAAGTCCACCATTGTGCAGCCCCCGGGGTGATTTCGATCCAGCTCGAAGCGGTGATGTCTTTAAAATGTGCTCGGATTTGCGCCAATTCCCGGGAGGGTGCATCCGTCATGACCACCCCATCGATCGTATCGTCGCCCAGGATAATGCGTTTCATTGCCTGTGTGCGTTCGTAGCTGCAAATAAAGGGCATGTCATCCAGCCAATAGTGATCGGCCCCACATCCTCCTTTAAAAACGGCATGATGATCCAGATGGTTGTGAAATGCACATTGCAGGCTCAGGCTGCCCCAGCGGAATTGGGAAACTGCCAGATGGTTTAAAAAAGCCGTATTGACGAGGCCGAGCGTTTCATGATTCAGATTCTCGCATATCGTTTCATGGCAATAGCCATGCAGCGCGCCCAGACTCGAAAAATGCGGAATGCCGGCAAACAGATTGTGGCCCGCATTGGTCAGTTCAATGCTTTGACTGCGCAGTAACCATCCCTGTTCATTCCAGAAATCGATCAGTGCTTGTTCCTGCGGTGTTTTCACCTCAGCGGCAATCATAGGTTTGGCAGCCACTCTCGAAAACAGCCGGTAAACTTCAAAGAAAACTGTATTTTCACGCTGTTCATGAGGGGCATTTAACTCAGGGTCAAACCTTGCAGCCAGGGTATGAACCAACGAAAAAGGGCTCGAAACGACCAGAGAAACGGCTTTGGGCTGTTCAACACTCGAGGCGACTTCTACGGCGATGCCATCGTAAAACGGCGCATCCACGAGGACGTAATGTTCCCAGCGAGTTCGGCAGGACACAAAGCTGCTGCAGGCATCCGGCATAAACGTCATGAATTCCGCCGTATTTTCCTTACTTCGCGTATGGAGTGTCGGGATATGTGCATGATGCGCGGCTTCCTCACATGCAATGGCCATCACCGAATTCCTGCAGCTCACCAGAGTCCGGCGGTTTCTGCACGTTTTCCAAAAGGAATGATCCAAGATCTCTCCGGGAGCCTTATCTCCCTCGAGATAATGGACAATGGGAAGAAAGGCACATTCCGTCCGCGAATGGCCAATCCAGCGCATTCCCGGATGAATACTATCGAACAGAGGCACTTTAGCGGGAGCAACATGGATATATCCCACATTGGGGTTCGGTATTCTCCGGACGATCTCGAACCAGTAATCCAAAGTACTGTCGCGATAATCATCGGGATGGAGCCAAACCACGATGCGACGGCAAAGCGCAATCATTTTCAGAAAACGCGTTTCATCCACCGCGAGTAAATGCTCGAGGATCTGAGGTGTCGTGATTTGAATCTGGGGTATTTCCCCAAGATTCAGTTCGTTGAGTACCTCCCTGAAAGCACGTCTGCGATACTCTCCGAGTGCCACAAAGAGAATGATGCCCGAATTATCCCCGACAAAGCTCACGGTCAGAGCTTCCCAGAATGCGCTGGCACAAATTTCCTGAGGTGCAATCACACCAAAGCATTCGCGTTTCCCCAAAGATTCGCTCAACGCCCCCGAAAGTTCGTCTGACCATCTGGATTTCATGCATCCCCTTTATTTACGCAGGTAAATCTCGATGGCAGCATCATCTTCGGGCACGATAAAGGATTGCGTCACAATATGGGTATGTCCCTCCTTCGTCGTAATAATGCCGCGCAGCATATAATTCCCGGGGCGGACACTCAAATGATGGACGGCCAGCCGGTCGGCGGACAGTGGCAGACTAAAAGTAGCCGCCACTTCATCCTCTCCCCGATACATCGTCATATCCATCTTCTCCGGCGTCTCGGAATTGCCAATATCCGGACGCAGCGTCAATTCGACAGACACTTTGCGGTAATTTCCCCAAAACCATACCAATGCACACGCAATGAACACGATGATGATGGGTTTTATGCTATGCTTAAGTGTTTCGCGGGTAAAGAGTTTCACATGCCCTCCTTATGAATGAGCAATGCACCATAAGCAATTTACCATAGACACCCCGGGCGTGTGGATACCTTTTTATGTTTTGGGAATTTTTCATGAATGCATGGGGGGGGGTGCGGGGCCCCCTGTTTATGAATGAATAATTGACAATTGATAATTGATAATGATTATTACAATTCAAAAAGTACAAGCATATATTCTTAGAAATGGACGATTAACAATTAACAATTGACAATTGATAATTGACAATTGATAATTGACAATTGATAATTGACAATTGATAATTGACAATGAGCGTTATATTCCAAAAGTGCAATTATACATCCTAAATTAATGCATTCATAATTGCGCATTGCGAATTGCGCATTAATCAGACTTCACCTTAAGTTTTACATCCATAATTGCGCATTGCGAATTGCGCATTGCGCATTAATTAGACTTCACCTTTAGTTTTGCATCCATAATTGCGCATTGCGAATTGCGCATTGCGCATTAATTAGACTTCACCTTTAGTTTTGCATCCATAATTGCGAATTGCGCATTGCGAATTAGAAAACAATTCCGCATTCCGCATTCCGCATTACAAATTACAAATTCTCAATAACCTTCCAAACCTCATACTTCCCATTCTCATATCGCCAGGTTTCTATTTTTTCGAGCCGATCATGCTCAATAAAATAGCGATTAAATTTCCCGGCACGATTATCCGATTTAAATGTACAAACGCTGCATGAACCGGCTTCTGCAATGGTGAGTTGTTCTATCTTTTTATTAAAATAATCGTGATCATGCCCATGAATCATGAGCTGGACACCATATTTCCGAGCAATATCCAGCAGTTCCTTTCGCTCGCGAAGATTGCGCAAACACTCGCCAGGCGTTGTAACGACCTGGAACAAATTATGGTGCAATGCAATCAGTTTAAAACGCGAGGCAACTTCGGGATGATTCAGAATTTTCTCGAGATCGTCGAGCTGCTGCTGCCCCAGAATGCCGCCCGCCACAAACCACGGACGAGGAAGTGCAGAATTGAGACCAATGATAGCGATATTTTGGATTATTTTGACAAAAGGCCAGGTCGATTCGATGCCAACATCCAGATTTCCCGGTGCCGAAGTATATATCATCTTTTCGAAGCGGCGTGCCTTTAAACTTTCGTAAGTATAATAATCATGATTGCCGGGTACAATCGTCTTATGATCATCGTCAAAATACTTATCCATCTCCTCTTTGACCGAAGCGAACTCCGCAGGCAGGGCCAGATTGGAGATATCGCCCGTCACGATGAGATGGTCACAACCGGCAGTTTTGAGTGTTTCGAGCGCACATCGCGTAGCTTCCTTGGTATGTTTTTTGGCGCGCCCAACCAACAGGTTTATCCCGCCTGAAATGCGCTTGTTAAGAAAATCCCGCGCACGCGCTCCCGTCGTATCCAACCAATGAATGTCGCTGATATGCCCGATAATCATAACTCAACCCCAACCCCGCCAAGGAGCTAAGCCCCTTGGCACCCATAATCTATATAAACTGTGAATGTGATACGTGATCACGCACCTCTGCGAAATGGGGCCCCTCCCCCATTTCGAATGAAACCGATTGGACGCACAGGACGTTCTGAATTTGAACGGGATGCTCCTTTTAGGGCAATGCCGGAATTTCCCTGTTTTCCTCATCGACGAGAATGACAACGGGGTGATGTGATTTGGCTTCTTCTTCGGTCATCATGGCATACGTCGCAATAATGACTTTATCGCCGGGCTGCACACATCGCGCAGCCGCGCCATTCAACGTGATCTCGCCAGTTTCGCCATAGATGACATACGTCGAAATTCTCTGGCCATTTGTGACATTGTAAATATCGACGCGCTCCCACGGCAAAATCCCGGCCCGTTCACACAGGGCCGAATCAATCGTAATCGACCCCTGATAATTGAGGTTGGCACAAGTCACCGTAGCGCGGTGAATCTTCGATTTGAGCAGTTGTACGAACATAGTAAATCCATCCATCTGAGAGCAGCGAACCTTTGGCTGCCACGCGCCCATATATACAAATCACGCGAATATGTCCAATAGGCTTGATGGATTTCTTTTTAAGAAACGCCCGCTTTTCGCTTTGCGAATGCGCGGCGCGGTCCGGCCTGCCTGTCGGCACGGCCGGACACTGCGGCTATGGCTGTGCCATACGCCGCAGTCCAACTACTCAACAGCCTTCCAAAGCACATAAGTCACGGCTATCGAGTCGTTATCCGAAATATCATTCACATTCCTGAATGAAATGGCATTCTGAGCGGCATCATAACTCCAGCCATCTGTCGTTTCATTTCTCGTGAGTTCTGCGACTTTGCCATTGCTTACGCGATAAACACGAATCGTCGAAGAAATCGGATACCCTTTGAGCGCTAAAGCGGCAACTCTTCCGCCAGCAACCGAGAAAGCGTCTTCGGCCATCGCAGTAACCGTGCAGTTGTAATCGGTTGCACAAATACTCCCCTTGCTACCTTCCCGCATCGCTTTGTCTGGATTCTCCGGATAATAGGAGCTCAGGAATCTGGCCATGTGGATGTACGAAAGGCCATAGTTGGCGCCCACGGTTGCAGATGGATTGTTGTAGTCCCAATTCTTGCATTCAGCGCAGCTGCCATCGGTGTCTTTTTTCGTACAATCTGCCTCACTGCAAACTGCCAGTGGCTTGCACCATCCGCCTTTTTGGCGACCGGCATCCCCGACTAAAGCAAAGCCCATGATTTTTCTGCCTTGTGCAAAATTCTGGTACTGCTTGATGTAATACTTCAGCATATCGGCATATTCAGGATAAGCCGCTTCAAGTTCTTCCATCGAACTGTCTTCCGAAATGATCCCATCCGCCACGAGCTGATCCAATTTGGCTTTCATCGATGGGTTACATGAGTTGACGGCTAAATCGGCACCGCCAACACCGGTTCTCATAATGCCATTCTCAAGTTTATATCCGGTCTTGCAAATGGCACCCGTAGATTTGTCAAATACCGGGTTTATATTCTTACTGTCGACCGGCTTTACAATACCGGCTTCTTCTTTAAACTGGCGTGATTCATCGTCCGTAACCCAAACGATATATAATAAAGAATTTTCACTATCATTCAGAGTTACCTGTTCCAATTTCTTGGCATCGCCTTCTGTAACCCCGGCTTTGATCTTTTTAATGATATCCCAGCTCGTTTTATCTTCATTGCTGTAATAATCCGGAGCTGCATCATCGTCGAGATTGACAGCTATACGCGAAAGCGTAAATGCACCGCTTCGCAAGCCATCCTGCACACCAAAACCGCAAATATTCCTTCCTGCTTTGCCATTGAGTGTACAATTCGAATTTCTGGTAACCTCGTTGACAAAAGCGTTTTGTTTGCCGCCATTGAGCTTACCATCCGTTAAAACATCCAAAAAGCCTCTGAAATCTTTCAGCGTATCATTGTGTTGTTTAAAGCCAACACCATTCAAATAACTATTTTTATCAAGCACGATCTTATAATCATTATTCTCATCGTAAGCCCGATAGGCCGTCGGATCTTCATCCAGCAAATAAGCATCCATCGTGGTCACACCAACCCTAAAGTCGACGCCGTATGATTTCATCGTGGTTCCAAGCGACTGAACCGTTTTGGATAGCTTCTCCAATTCGTCGGCCATCGAACTCGAATTGTCAATCACCCAGAGGAAGTCAACTTTTCCCGAGGATTGATGGTAATTATCGATTTGGCAAACAAAATTACTATACGCTTCGTAAGGTGATGCCGGTATGTTTGAACCGAGATCACGTGTTGGAGAAACGAGTGTTCCCGATAATACGTCATCCATCTGGGCAGATACCGACGCATTATGAATATATGAGTCACACGCAATCGCCACACCATAGATGCTTCCCTTCTCATAAGAAGAGCGTACCAGGTAAAGTGTAGCAGCTTCGCTGCATTTGATCGAACCAGCGTATTGAGCTGTCGACTGGGGATCTAATTTTTTGGCGATAGCATCTGCAATTTCCTGCAGCGACTTGCCATTCGTGTCAAGGCTATATTTTTGACGGTCGACCGTATGATCGGGGATGGTCTGAAGATCATGATTATATCCCTCACCTTCTTTTTCACTTAACCACGAAGCCGAAGGCACCGGCGCATTAAACGCTGAAATTACAAAAAACGAACTACTGTCAAGCACACTCCCCAACAGCTCTGCCCCAGTCCCTGTCACAGCTGAATTCGATCCAAACAGTCCCACGACCTTGTCATTTTCGAAGCGAACGACGCTCGTTTCTGCCATGTCTTCTGCGGGATAATACTTGTAACCTTTGTTTGTAGTCTTTGCGAGGTTGAAGCGATTATAATGCCCTGTCGACCCTCCCGAAAGGACAAGCTCCTGATCACAAACACTCAACAAAATGCCTTCCTGCGAATTTGGATCGTGCTTGCTATTGGGATCACAAGGATCCGTCTCGCCCAATTCCGGTTCAACGATACCATTGTGATTATAGTCTTCTTTCCCATCTTCGACGCCATCACCATCCGTATCCGGATTACAGGGATCCAAGCATTCTGACGTTGATATTTCTAGCCCATTGGCAATCCCATCGTTGTCGTAATCCTCATTCTCAGGTAAAGGTTGATCTGCGCAGGCAAAGGGATATACACACTGGCCATCCCGACAAACCTGTCTGTGCCTGCAATCCGCATCCACGGAACATCCCTCGGGTGCAGCACCATCCGTGCATTTGCCATCCACACAGCTGTAT
Organism: Pseudomonadota bacterium; assembly: GCA_017613855.1. The sequence continues at coordinate 13,136 of JAGACY010000167.1, read as the reverse complement.
CCATTCTTGCAGATTCGCGTGTTATCACAGCTTTCCCCCTCTCCGACGAGTAAGGCACAACTGCCATCCTCCAGGCAAACGCCCGAGGCGCATTGCGAATTCTCGGTACATCCATCGACCGACGTAGGATTGCATATTCCATCTTGACATTCCGGGCCGGTCATCTCGACACAAATGCCATCTGCACATCGATATCCCGGTCTGCAAATCATCTTGTTATCACAAGACTCGCCCTCATTCGCCAAAACGGCACAATACCCCGTCGACAGGCAAACGCCCGATTCGCAATCACTCTCTTGGAGGCATTTCGTGTCCTGGGGCTGTTTTACCTTGTCCCCCGCATCATTATCGCACCCGTAAAATGAAAGAATAGCCACAATGGCAGCCATGAATAAGCTCTTTTTAAACATATCGACCTCTCCGTAATCGTGAAACGCAATCTGGTTCGCCCGCTTTTCGCTTTGCGAATGCGCGGCGCTGTCCGGCCTGCCTGGCGGCACGGCCGGACGCTGCGGCTATGGCTGCGCCATACACCGCAGCAAAAACATTAGGAATACAGAAATTTAGTACTCTTTCCAAATGACGTATGTAATCGCAATTGAATCCGTGATTGCAATATTCTGAACATTCTTAAACGTAATGGCATTCTGCGAAGCATCGTACTCCCAGCCGTCACTGACAGCATTTCGTGCCATTTCCGTCACGGCACCATCCTTGACACGATGAACCCGAATCGATGAAGAAATGGGATAGCCCCTCAGTCTATGAGACCCAACGCGGCCTACGACATCTTCTGCAATGGCAGTCACGACCGCATTGTAATCGTCAGCGCAAATACTGGCTTTACCACCTTCTTTGGTCGCTTTGTCCGGGTTATCGGGATAATACGAACTCAGGAAACGCGCCATGTGAATGTACGAAAGACCATAGTTGGCACCCACCGTCGCCAACGAACTGTTGTAATCCCAATTCGTGCATTCGAGGCAACTGCCGTCGGTGTCTTTGATGAGACAATCTGCATCACTGCAAACCGCCAGTGGCTTACAAAGCCCGCCGTTTTTACGCCCCGCATCGCCAACCAAAGCGAACCCGATAATCCTCTTATTCTGAGCATAATTCTGATACTGCTTGATGTAGTATTTCAACATATCCGCATATTCAGGATAAACCGCCTCGAGCTCTTCCATGGAACTATCTTCGGAAATACTACCATCCTCAATGAGCTGCTCCAATTTGTCCTTCATCGATGGGTTACAATCGCTGGCTGACAAATCGTCCCCCCCTGGGCCTGTACGCATAGTGCCATGATTGAGTTTATAGCCGGTCTTACAAATCGAACCTGTCGAGTTTTCAAACACCGGATTGGTCACGACACTATTGACCGGTTTGGCAACACCCGCTTCTTCTTTAAATTGGCGTGATTCTTCGTCCGATACCCAAATGACGTACAAAAGCGAGTTTTCATCTTCGCGCGGAGATACCTGAGCCAATTTTTTGACATCACCTCCGGTGACACCCGCTTTGATCTTTTTAATGATATCCCAGTTGTTTTTATCTTCTGTGCTGTAGTAATCCGGCGCATTGGCTTCGTCGAGATCGACATGGATGCGGGACAGCGTAAAAGCACCGCTTCTCAATCCATCCTCATAACCAAAACCGCAAATATTCCTGCTCTTTTTACCCCCGACGGTACATTTCGCATTTCTTGTCACCTCGGTTTGGAAGGCGTTTTGTTTGCCGCCATCGAGCTTGCCATTGGATAAAATATCCAGAAAACCTCTGAATTCTTTCAGCGTGTCATTGTGCTGTTTAAAGCCGACCCCATTCAGATAGGTACTGTTGTCGAGCACAAGCGCATAGTCCTTGGTTTCATCATAAGCTTTGTAAGCCGTCGGATCCTCATCCAGCAAATAAGCATCCGTTGTCGTCACACCGGCCCTAAAGTCGATGCCGTATGCCTTCATGCTTGTACCAAACAATTGAATTGTCTTGGAAAGCTTTTCCAATTCGTCGGCCATCGAACCGGAATTGTCAATGACCCACAGGAAATCAACCTTACCTGCAGAATTGCCATAAGGTTCAATTTGACAGATAAAATCCTCGTAAGCAGCAAAACCTTCTGAAAACACTTCACTCGCGAGGGTTCGGCTCGGAGCTACGAGCGTTCCCGACGCTACGTCGTCCATCAGGACAGCAACTGCTGCGGTTTTGGTATCTGATTCGCAGGCAATGGCACCACTGTAGACAGAGCCTTTCTCGTATGTAGAACGCGCCAGATACAGAATGGCATTGCCGCTGCATTTGGTTGAACTACCGTATTTGGCTGTCGAATGGGGATCCAATTGCTTTGCAATGGCATCTGCAATTTCCTGCAGGGATTTGCCATTCGTTGCAATGATATATTGGTAACGGTCTACCGTATGATCGGGCACAACCTGAAATTCTTTTTGATACCCGTAGGAGCTATCACCAAACCACGAAGCCAGTGGGACTGCAGCCTTAAATGCAGAAATTTCGACGTAGGTACCTGCATCAAGCGCACTTGCCAACAACTGCTGTCCCGTACCAATCACTTTGGCATGCGACCCAAAGAAGCCCACGACCTTGCCGCTCTCGAAACGAACGACATTGGTATCTGCGATGTCAAGATCAGTATAATATTGGTAACCTTTATCTGTGACTTTGGCGAGAAAGAAGCGACTATAGCGACCGGTCGTACCGCCGGATAAAACCTCACTTCTCTTACAGGCATTCATCGCAAGCATCCCCTCCTGGGTGCTGGGTTCGATCTTGCTGCCTGGATCAGTGGGGTCTGTCTCGCCATCCTCTGGTTGATAGATGCCATCGTGGTTGAGATCCTCATCCCCGTCTTTAATACCATCGCCATCGGTATCAGCATTGCAGGGATCGAGTTTCCCGTTTTTCAACTCAATGTCATTCGCAATGCCATCGCCATCGAAGTCTTCATTGGCCGGCAAATTGCCGGGAATACACTGGCCTGTGCATGCCTCCGAATTGACACACACTGCCCATGAGCAGCTATCACCCTCACCGCAGTTGTACGTGCACTTTCCGATGCCGGCACATACCGGATAAGTACGGCATTCGATATCCCCCTGTGCACATAAACATGCAGCATAATTCACGCCTTTTTTACATTCTTCCCTGTCCATACAGGTTTTGGCTTTTCGGCATTCAGCCGAAGACTTGGCCAAATCTGAAGATGTATAGTCGCCTACAGATCCAAACTCATCCCACTTGTAATAGCATACACCTTCAAAACAAGTATGGTTTGCGGGACAATCCGCATCTTTGGTGCACGTTTTTGTCTCTGTGGGGATCGTGCACCAGCCGCCAATACAAACATTACCATCCCGACAATCCGCATCTGAAGTGCATTTTTGAGTATTATTATCACTGGCAGCGCACTTCCCGTCAACGCAGCTCGAACCTTTCGAACATATCCGCGTGCTATCGCAATTCTCACCAAGTCCCACGAGGTCGGCACAAATACCTGTATTCAGGCACACACCCGATTTGCAATCACTCTCTTTGATACATCTATTATTCTGGCGAATCGGGGTACTGTCCCCAGAATCATCGTTGCAGCCGTAACAGGAAAGAATGCCCAAAATGGTTGCCAATAATACATATTTCTTAGACATGTCGACCTCCCGGTAATTGTGAAATACAAAAAAGAATCCACAAATAGCCACAAGCTACAGACTCCGGTCTTATATCATACCTGCATTTCGGCAATTAAACCAAATAAAATGGCTCTGTTAAACAAACGAAGATATGAAATGAACTGTGAATGATTACATGCATTCCCTACATAAGCGGCGCGAGGTCTTGTCGCGCGACACCCTTGACCGCCCGCCGCGCAGGCGCAAACGACTTCATAAAAGACATATCCACCCGGGTTCAACAGAGCCAATATAGTTGGCTTTCGTTATGAAAAAATGAATATGATAACAAGGACATCTCAGCCATAGACTGCACCATATATAAAGAAAGCCCCGAAATTCGGGGCTTTCTTCGTGCATTGAACGTAATTGGAATTAACCTTGCTGTACCTTCCAGATGACGTATGTAATCGCAATATAATCCGTTATTGCGATATTCTGAACATTCTTGAAGGTAATGGCGTTTTGTGAAGCATCGTAAGCCCAGCCGTTGCTGGCAGCATTTCGGGTCATTTCTATCGCTTTATTGTTCTGTACGCGATAAACGCGAATCGTTGAAGAAATGGGATAACCCTTAAGTGGGTGAGACCCCAGACGGCCGACGACGTCTTTGGCGATAGTGGTAACCGTAGCATTGTAATCGGTAGCGCAGATACTGGCTTTACCACCTTCTTTGGTCACTTTTTCCGGATTGCCGGGATAATACGAACTCAGGAAACGCGCCATGTGGATGTATGAGAGGCCGTAGTTGGCCCCCACCGTCGCAGCCGCATTGTTGTAATCCCAATTGGTGCATTCCAGACAGCTGCCATCGGTATCTTTCTTCGTACAATCGGAATCTTTACAAACGGCGAGTTCTTTGCAGAAACCACCATTATTACGCCCGGTATCACCGACGAAAGCAAAACCGACGATTTCTCTGTTCTGTGCAAAGTTATGATACTGCTTAATGTAGTATTTCAGCATATCAGCATATTCAGGATAAACCGCCTCAAGTTCTTCCATCGAGCTATCTTCGGAAATCTGGCCAGCAGCAATGAGCTCATCCAACGTTTCTTTCATCGATGGGTTGCATGCGCTGGCAGCCAAATCGGCACCGCCTGCCCCCGTACGCATGGTATTGCCTTCGAGTTTATAACCAGTTTTGCAGATGGCGCCGGTGGATTTATCAAAGACCGGGTTGGTAGTCCTACTATCACTGATTTTAGCTATTTCGGGCTTCTCTTTAAACTGACGGGATTCTTCGTCCGAAACCCAAATGACATACAAAAGGGAGTTTTCTTCTGTGCCCAGAGAAACCTGAGCCAATTTCTTGGCATCACCGTCGGTTACACCAGCTTTGATCTTCTTGATGATGTCCCAATTTGCTTTGTCTTCTGCACTGTAGTAATCGGGGGCGGTTTCATCCTCGAGATTGACGTTGACGCGCGAAAGTGTATAGACGCCGCTTCTCAAGCCATCCTCAAAGCCAAAGCCGCAAATATTCTTGGAATTTTTGCCATTGGCAGTGCATTTCGAGTTTCTTGTCACTTCGTTTGTGAAGGCATTCTGTTTGCCGCCATCGAGTTTGCCATTGGATAAAATATCCAGGAAGCCACGGAAATCTTTGAGGGTATCGTTGTGCTGTTTGAAGCCGACACCATTCAGATAGGTATAGTTGTCGAGGACGATCTTATAATCGTTTGCCTCATCATAAGCCTTATATGCCGTGGGATCTTCATCGAGCAGATAGGTATCCGTGGTGGTAACACCGACGCGGAAGTCGATGCCGAAGGATTTCATGGTTGTACCAAACAGCTGAACCGTCTTGGAAAGGTTTGCCAATTCGTCGGCCATCGACCCGGAATTATCGATCACCCACAGGAAGTCAGCTTTACCCGACGAATTACCATAAGGCTCGATTTGGCAGACAAAATCACTATATGCCTGATACCCCCCGGAAGGTGCATCTGGCATGATATCGCGTGTTGGGGCAACGAGCGTACCGGACAGGACATCATCCATCAGAGCTTCGACTGCGGCTGTTTTGAGCGTATCGTCACACGTAATGGCACCACTGTAAATACGCCCATTTTCATAAGAAGAGCGGGCCAGGTACAGCGTGGCATTGCCGGTACACTTAAGACTACCGGTGTATGCGGCTGTCGGCTCGACGTGGGATGTGGGTGTCGCATTGGATTCGAATCTAATTGCAATGGTCTCTGCAATTTCCTGCAGCGATTTGCCGTTCGGCGTAATTGCATATTTATAACGGTCGACGGTGTGATCGGGAACAACCTGAAGATTCTTATTGTATCCCTCACCTTCTTTATCACTCATCCATGAGGCCAGCGGCACAGAAGCCTTGAATGCAGAGTTTTCGACGTATGAACCGCTATCCAATGAATGCATCAATACCTGCTGACCGGTACCAATGACATTGTTAATCGATCCAAAGAAACCGACCACTTTGTCACTTTCGAAACGAATGATGCTCGTCTCTGCCAAATCCAAATCGGGATAATAGTTGTAACCTTTGTCCGTAGCTTTGGCGAGATGGAAGCGGTTGTATTTACCAGTCGTACCGCCGGATAAAACCTCACTGCTCTTGCAGGCATCCATCACAAGAATACCCTCTTGTGACTTGGGCTCGCGCTTGCTGTTGGGATCTTTGGGATCTGTTTCGCCGCTATCTGGTTGATAGACGCCATCGTGGTTGAGATCCTCAAACCCATCCACCACACCATCGCCATCTGTGTCTGCATTACAGGGATCGAGACCACTCGCAATTTCAATACCATTCATAATGCCATCGGCATCGGCGTCTTCATTGGCCGGCAAATTGTCGGGATTACAGACACCGGGACCGCTGCATGCCTCAGAATTGGCACAAGCAAGCCAAGAGCAATAGTCACCCTCACATTCATAAACACAATCGCCTATGCCCTTACAGGCTGGATAAGTCTGGCAAGCGACACTCCCTTGTGCACATTCACAGGCAGCATAATTGGCACCTTTAGTACACTCAGAGTTATCCATGCATGCATCAGCCTTTTTACATGAAGCAGAAGCATCAGCCAACTCACTGGGGGAATAAGAAGCAATCCCTGTATAATCACCTGAGGATGTCACACATTTACCGCCTTGACATTCTTTGCCCTCCGGACATTCCTCATTCTTCTTGCAGCCATCATCCGCTGGTTCACCAGCAACACACTTGCCTTCGACGCAAGTGTTATTCGCGGGGCACTCCTCATTCTTCGTGCAGCCATCGTCCCCCGTTTCACCAGCAACACACCTGCCTTCAACGCAGCTGGCGTCCTTCGGGCATATACGCGAAAGACTGCAGGTCTCACCCACATTCACGAGTTCAGCACAAACCCCTTCGGTCAGACAAACCTTCGAAGTACATTCCGATGATTCCTGACATTCGACCTTCGGAAGCTCTACACAAACGGCATTTTCACATTTGTACCCCGTTTCGCAGACATTGGTATCATCGCAGGTTTCTCCCACTCCGACATAGACTCCGCACTTCCCATTGATGAGACAAATACCGGAATCGCAGTCTTTATTGGTAAGGCACGAACCATTCTCCTTTTGCGGAGGATTTGACGTTTCATCGCCACAACCATAAAACGAAAGGATCCCCAAAACAGCTGCCATTAATAAGCTTTTCTTAGACATGTCGACCTCCGGGAAATAATTAAATGTGATCGGATCCGTCCGCTTTTCGCTTTGCGAATACGCGGAACGCTCCGGCCTGCCTGACGGCACGGCCGGACGCTGCGGCTATGGCTGCGCCATACGCCGCAGCCACCCCAAACGCATCCAGATCATGTTCTTTATGACATCGAATACCTCCCCCCTAAAACCTTCTTTTTAAGACCTTTCTATGGGGTGTAATACAATTAATTAATGTATAAATTCATAAAAAAAAATCCATAGCTATCATTGAAGAATAGTAAAAAAAAAGGCTTTGTATGACAAGCGTATGGATAAGCTTGGAGCCTGGAGCTTAGAGATGTTTTTTTGCCCTCAAAGCTCAAATTTCAAAGCTCTAAAAACGATTGCAATGGGCCCTGCATACGGGGGTAGGCGCGTATTTGCTTTGCAAATAGCGCCGCAGGGGGCTCGGCCCCCTGCCACAAAAAGAAAATATCGGAAATACCGTCAATTATGGAATCCAAATCACGGCATGTGAATTCAGTTCGGCATTTCCAAATTTGGGATCATCCTTGGCAAGTTTAAAGCCATAGTGCGTTTCGTGAGCTTTGCGCATATCCTTGGGCATATTGAAGGAAATGTTCGTTCGCTTGGATCGGTCAATAATACTCACATCCGCCCCGGCCCCAAGTCCGGACAAATTCGATGCCGATGACCCCAAAACCGCGATATGGTTGGTTCCAACAGCAAAATCCCGCGTATTCATCGAAAACTGCGGACGATAGGCGGCATCTTTAAGCGAAGTCAGCAAATTGCGGTAGGCGATATCTACCGGAGACTCTTCCTGCAAATCCGGAACAGAAAGCGCTGTAATATTGAAGGCAAGCATATCGAGGCTGTTGCCGATTTTGACCTTATTCTGATTGGATCGGCAATGCGGCAGCAGATACAGAGCTTTGCCGTCGGGTGAAAACTCAAATTTCAGCCCGCCCTGTCCGTTGTCTTCGAGATTAATGCCCTGAACCCCAGGACGTTTTTCATTCAAATCGATCTTCTTAAGCTCACCGCCATCCTGAATTTCCCAGGCAATAACGGCTTTTGTGCCCGAAGTCAGCAAAATGGCCTTGTCCTTTTGCTCGACGATCGCAATCGCGCCAAGATTCCAGCTGCTGATGGCGCATCCATCCGTACGTACGATCGGATTGTTCGTTCTCGTATACTTGAGCTGTTCGAACAAAGGCTCACCGGCTTTATTGATGGGCACCGAATAAACGACGGCATCCCATTCCGAATCGAACCGGCCATTCCCCGAAAGCAGATAGAGCATGTCCTTGTAAAGCTCTATGCCCTGGAAATTGTTCATCGAATGGGAATTGATGCGATATTTGGGATCAAACGAATAAAATGTTGCAATCGATCCGCGTTTATCCAGGTACATGTCGGCCACAAAGACGCCCTCCTGGCCGGCATGCGACTCGGTTCTGGCAACATCGATGATATACATTTTTTTGTTGGCTTCGGAGTACACGGCACGGCAGGGATTGCCGGCGTATGGCATTTTAAAGGCCTGCAGCGGTGTAAACGCATTGGCTTCTTCGTAGGGATTGATCACAAACCCAACGCCGCCTTCTGAACCGCCGGCCAATGCAACGATGGTCTTGTCCGGCCCCGGAACCAGTGCACAGATGATGCCGCTGAACAATCCATCCGCATCAATATATTTGCTAGGAACAGCCTCGCGCATTTCATCGGGAACATAAATGTATGCCCCCTGAACCCCTTTCAAATCACTATCGTAATCAAATTCTTTGATCGATCCTGACAAATCAATGCGCCGAATCATATCGCCGCCGATCGTTCCGGCTTTGCTGGGAGAGGCGAGCAAAAAAGAACCCGCTTTCGAAGAAGTCTTATTGATCCACCCTTGCCCTGTAGCCGAGGATGCACCTTCATTCGAGAGTTCTTTGGTCGTTACCTCTTTGCCGCGGCGCTGCTGTAAATCATCCGGAGGCAGCAAACGCGAATTGCCATCTTCATCGACAAAGAATCCCTCTATTTCCTCAGGAGTACGGCCATCCTCGCTACTTGATGAACGTCGTTTGAGCATATCGTTCAAGGCATCGCACCCACTCATCAAAATCCCGGCCGCCAAAACTATTGTCATTGTACGTATGGTCCCGATTTTCACTGGCTTTCTCCTATCATTTGCAGCTGAAACAAATGCATCAAACTTGTGATCTATCATACCTTGCAATGAGGCATGTCTGCAAGGAATTTGGCGTTATTTATCAGGGCTGTCGCATTTAACTTTGGTACGAAGGCGTGTTCCCCGGTAAGCGCTGCACGTCACATAAAAAACGCCTTGTTTAATGTATAAAAACAATCATAACCTATGTCATTGTTTGTCCCTCCGTAACCCAATCCAAGAGGAAATATGTTTAAATGAACTGTAATCTGTATGCTCTCCTGCTGTTTATCCGTTCCCTTTTTGACATCATGCGATGACAGTTCGGGCAACAAAAAGGAAGAAAAAGTCTGTCCAGAAAGCTGTGATCCCGGTTATCACTGCAGTGAATCGACAGGATTTGAATGTGCCAAAGACACAGAAACCGGGAAGCGATGCCCGGCAGAAGGATGCCAGGAAGGTTATCGCTGCAACGCATCGACGGGATTTGAATGCATCGAGAACGCACAACCCGGAAAGCAGTGTCCGGCAGAGGGATGCGAGGAAGGGTATCGCTGCAATGCATCGACGGGATTTGAATGCATCGAAGATACGCAGCCACAAAAGCAATGTCCGCCGGAAGGATGCCAGGACGGCTGGCACTGCAATGCATCGACGGGATTTGAATGCGTCGAAGACACACAGCCCGAAAAGCAATGCCCGGCAGAAGGATGCCAGGAAGGGTATCACTGCGATGCATCGACGGGATTTGAATGCGTCGAAGAATGCCCGGGTGCATGCACTATCGGAGATAAGGCATGCGTCGATCATGATACGTCCGTCATAAACGAATGTGTTGAGAATCCGGATGGCACTTGCCCGATATGGAAACAAACGACGTGCGGCGAACTACAGCATTGTAACCCCGAAAAGAACGCGTGCATGTACGCATGCGGCGATGAAAATAGCGAGAATTGCAAGCCATTCTCCATCATATTAATCCCGGACACACAAGGATATACCAGAGACTGCGGCTATGATCGGGAGTGCAAGGCAGAAGAAAATCTCTATACCCGTCAGATGGAATGGATTAGAGATAACGAGAAAACAGAAAACATAAAAGCCGCTATTCACCTGGGTGATATCACCGATGACAATCAGGAAGTGGAATGGCAACTCGCCGATTATGCCCATAAAAAACTTGAAGAATCGACAATTCCCTACACGGTATCGACAGGTAATCACGACTATCGCGGCATGCTCTACAGCGACACCAGGCCGTACTGTGGATTGAAAAACAGTGTGTACAGCCGCGATCGTTCTTTATTTGAGACGTATTTCGGAATGAATCGTTTCGAAGATAAGAGCTGGTACCATGCTTCCCCGTATCCGGGCAACTCGTACATCACATTTACGGTAGGTGAACTAAAATTCCTCATACTCGCCCTCGAATATGCGCCGCGACAGGATGTCATCTGCTGGGCGAATGAGTTAATCAAAAAATACCCGGATCATCATGCGTGAACTCAAATGGAGAGGCCTTATTTGCATGGACTGCACAAAGCCATAATGAGAATAACAAGACTTACGAATTTGATATCAAACGCAGAGCTTATTTACAAATCGATCCGGAGACGTTTGATTTCGAAGCCAAGATTCCTGTTATCAATGCGATTACCAAAGGTCAGCAGGACCAGCCTGCGATGGCCTGTACCGATGCCGGCCAGTCAGTCGTTATATGGCGTGATGACATGGACAAAAAAAACGATCATGAAATTTACGGACGTGCCTTTGACGAGATGGTCATTTTTGAGTAAGTGAGGGACAGCAATTGAGCAGTAACCCATCCGTGTTACTGCTCAGGAACGAAGAAAGCCGCGTACCCAGCGCAGACTTTCGCATCCGCACCTCATCTTTGAGTTAAAACATGCCCGAATTCAGATACAATATTCTCACACAGGAATGGGTTATCATTGCAACCGAACGCGCCAAGCGCCCGATGGAGTTTGCGCAGACCATTCCCAGAGCCATGCTGCCCAAGCTCGATCCAACCTGTCCCTTCTGCCCCGGCAACGAAGCCGCCACAGCAGCCGAAGTGGCGCGCATTCCACGCCCCGGCGGCGGCTGGCAAACGCGCGTGATAAAAAACAAATTCCCTGCACTGCAGGAAGATTTGCAGCCCACGGTGAGCGGTAATTTTTTCAAACCCAAAATTGATGGTTTTGGCATTCACGAAGTCATTATCGACTCCCCCTATCATGACCGGGGCATCACGGATCTGAGTTTCAGCGATATTGAATCAATCATCGAAGCCTACCGCGAACGCTATCGCACACATGAACGGGATCCGCGCGTCAAACATATCATTCTCTTTAAGAATAACGGCGAAAAAGCAGGCTCCTCGATCATTCATCCCCATTCACAGCTCATTGCCACCCCCATTATTTCCGGACAAATCCAGGGGCGTCTCAATGTCACCAAGAATTACCTCATGGATCACCATACCTGCCTGATGTGTGACATGGTTGCTCAGGAAATTGCTCAAAATACGCGCATAATTTATCGAAATGAGCACTTTGTTTCCTTTTTGCCATACGCGGCACTCTCCAGTTTTCATACCTGGATTTTCCCGCTCGAACACCATGCACATTTTGGCCGTCTCAGTGACAATCAAATACCTGCTTTGGCCGATATTCTCTACTATGTGCTCAAATCTCAGGAAAAGCTCCTCAACTATCCCGATTTTAATTTTGTCATCCGATCTGCCCCGGTTTATACTGAAGATGCGGATTATCACTGGTATATCTCGATTATTCCGAGGCTGAGCAAAACCGCCGGATTTGAAATTGGTTCCAATATCTATATCAACCCATCCCTGCCCGAAGCCAATGCACTCGAATTGCGCAACGTCGTCGATACGCTCAAAGGCTTGGAATAATCCGGCATTTCCGAAAATAACTGAAAATCAGATATGATGCTCGACGCAATACAAGCCATTATTTTCGACATGGATGACACACTCTACCTGGAGCGCGACTATGTCCGTTCGGGGTTTTATGCAGTTGGCGAAGCCATTGCATGCCCTGAATTCGGCGCATTTTGCTGGGCCAGATTTCTCGAAGGTGTCAGAGGCAACACGTTTGATCTGGCTCGGGAAACGTTTCCCTCCATCGAACAGGATACAAGAACGCTCGTCGAGCTTTACAGAACGCACATCCCCCATATTTCCCTGTGCCCCGATGCGCTTGAACTCATTTGTACGACACGACTCAGAACGGGATTGATATCAGATGGGCCGATACAATCCCAGCGTTCCAAATTCCGTGCACTCGGATTGATGCCATGGATCGAATGCCCAATCTTTACACAGGAAACCTGTGCCCCCAAACCGGCACCGGCGGCCTTTCAGCTGATGGCCTATACGCTCAATACACCTTATGAAAATTGCCTCTATGTCGGCGATAATCCCAAAAAGGATTTTGCCGGTGCCAAAGAAATCGGCATGAAAACAGCGCGCATCCGCCGTCCAGAATCGTTGCATTGTACAGTAGACTCAGGGAAGGATGTCGATTGGGAAATCCAATCCTTGAATGAATTGCATTTTCAATAGGGTTCACTAGCCACTCAAGCCAATGCCATGG
>JAGACY010000166.1 GCA_017613855.1 Pseudomonadota bacterium | reverse complement strand
GGCATTGACAGTGAATATGGTACGCAGTCCGTTGAGAAATTGATGGATGCCGTTGATACCTACATTCCTACGCCGCAGCGTCCGATTGATAAGCCCTTCTTGATGCCAGTCGAAGACGTCTTCTCAATTTCCGGTCGTGGTACAGTTGCCACGGGTCGTGTTGAGACAGGCCAGATTCGCGTGAATGATCCTGTTGATATCGTTGGTATGAAAGACCAGATCGACAAGACGGTCGTCACGGGCGTTGAAATGTTCCGTAAATTGTTGGAATACGGCGAAGCCGGTGACAACATTGGTTGCTTGCTCCGTGGTACCAAGAAAGACGAAATCCGCCGTGGTCAGGTTCTTGCGAAACCCGGTTCGATTCACCCCCACAAATCCTTCAAAGGTCAGGTTTATGTCCTCTCCAAAGAAGAAGGTGGCCGTCATACATTCTTCCGCAATGGCTATCGTCCTCAGTTCTATTTCCGTACAACGGACGTCACGGGTGTTGTTACACTCGAAGGCGATGTTGAGATGGTTATGCCCGGCGATAACGTCGTTCTGAAAGTTGACTTGATTGAACCGATCGCTATGGACGAAGGTCTCCGTTTCTCCATCCGTGAAGGTGGTCGTACGGTTGGCGCAGGCGTTGTTTCTGCAATCCTCGACAAGTAATTTGTCCTGATATAAAATCCCTGCTTTTATAGCGGGGATTTTAGGGGCGTAGCTCAGTTGGTAGAGCAACGGCCTCCAAAGCCGTGGGCCGAGGGTTCGAGTCCTTCCACCCCTGTTGTAAGAGCCTTTTGCCTCCAGACAAAAGGCTCTTAATTTTTGTGATTATTTAGCCGGAGTGAATCCATGGATGAAGTAAAACGCTACGTGAATTTGACGTACATAGTGGCGGCAATTGTCATGTCCTGGTTTTATATGAAGCTCTCGGCCTGGGTGTTGAGCGTTGCACACGTTGTTGATGTCCATTTGCTGGGCGAGCGTGTGACTTATTCGACAATAGCTGGTATTATACTGGGCATTATCACGGCATTCTTGCTTTGGCGCAGCCCGAAGATTTATGAGGGCTCCCTGAACGTTGCCCGTGAAATGAAAAAAGTCACATGGCCGAATGCAGATGAAACGAAATATGCCATGAAAGTGGTGATAGCCACTTCATTAATTGTGGCATTGATACTTTTTACATTCGATATGGGCGCAAAAGAGTTGACGGATTTGATTTTAGGTATTAAGTAGCGCCCCGGTTTTTACAGACACTCGAAGGTGTGTGTAAGTCGCATATTCGAAATATTTCGTTGTAAGGAAATCGACATGGCAATGAAATGGTACATAGTCAATACGCACTCGGGCTGTGAAAATCGTGCAAAATTATCACTGGAAGAGCGCATCAAAACATCGAATTTACAGGATAAATTCGGTGAAGTGCTCGTCCCGGTTGAGACGGTTGTAGAGCCCAAAAAAGGTGGCGAAAAGCGTCAGCGTACGCGAAAATTCTTCCCAGGTTACATGCTCGTTCAGATGGAATTGACGGATGAGACATGGCACCTTGTGAAGGGCACCTCGAAAGTGAGTGGATTTGTCGGTGGAACGACAGAACCGCCCTCGATGAGCGATGCCGAGGTAGAACGCATCATCGGCAAGATGAACAAGAGCGTTGAAAAACCCGACAGCGTATTCAATATTGAATTGAAAGATACCGTCCGCGTTTTGGATGGTCCGTTTGTGAATTTCTCGGGTACCGTAGAGTCACTCGATAGAGACAAATCGAGACTTTGCGTGCTCGTGAGTATATTAGGGCGCGTTGTTCCTGTCGAACTTGATTTTTCGCAGGTTGAGAAGGTCAACGCATAGTTATTTGGAAAAAGAAAATGGCCAAGAAAATTGTAGGTTACGTCAAATTGCAATGTCCGGCCGGCAAGGCGAATCCTTCGCCTCCTGTTGGTCCTGCTTTGGGTCAGCACGGCGTGAATATCATGGAATTCTGCAAGCAGTTCAATGCTAAAACGCAGAAAGGCGATGGTATTCTGACGCCTGTTGTGATTACGGTTTATGCCGACCACAGCTTTAGCTTTGTGGTCAAAACGCCTCCTGCGGCAGTGCTCATTATGAAAGAGCTCGGCCTGAAAGGCGGCAGCGGTGTTCCTAACCGCGAAAAGGTTGGTAAGATTACCAAGGCTCAGATTCGGAAGATTGCTGAAATCAAGCTTCCTGACCTGAATACAGATGACATTGAAGCTGCGATGCGCACAGTTGCTGGCACATGCCGCAGTATGGGCGTGGACATTGTAGATTAAAAAGGAGCAGCACAATGGCAACTAGAGGTAAGAAGTACAAAGAAGCTATAAAATTAGTCGATAGGCAGAAGCGTTACGACAACATCCAGGAAGCGATGGAAATCGTTAAGAGCATGACATCAACGAAATTTGATGCCAGCGTGGATGTGGCTGTTCGGCTCGGCGTTGATCCGCGTCATGCAGATCAAATGGTTCGCGGCGCGGTAGTACTGCCCCACGGAATCGGTAAAACGGTTCGCGTTGTGGTCTTCGCAAGCGGTGAAAAAGAAAAAGAAGCTCGTGAAGCAGGCGCTGATTTTGTGGGTGCAGACGACCTCGTTCAGAAGATTGCAGATGGTTGGCTCGATTTCGATAAGGCGATTGCTACGCCTGATATGATGGGTAAAGTTGGCCGTCTCGGTCGCGTACTTGGCCCGCGCGGTTTGATGCCTAACCCCAAAGTCGGAACCGTCACCACCGATGTTGCTCGCGCTATCAAAGAAACCAAAGCCGGCCGCGTTGAATTCCGTGTTGAACGCGCTGGTATCATTCATGCTCCCATCGGTCGTGCATCGTTCGACGCCGATAAATTGGCTGAAAACTTCAATGCATTGATGGAAGTCCTCCTCAAACTTAAACCTGCGACCACCAAAGGTACTTATGTCAAGAGTGTTACCATCTCTTCGACCATGAGCCCCGGCGTAAAAATTGATCGCACGCTCTTTTAAGCTTGACATGTTTTACGGGCGCGATTATAAAGCGCCCGCTTTTTGACGGCCATCGGATCCGTCGGAGATGTCGGCAGCGGTTTTCCCGCTTTAATGTTGGTTCGAATCAACGCCTGCTGAGCCGGTCCTGCCCTCAGATAATTTCTCAATTTCTGATTGCACCACAGCTCAATCCAAAGTTCCGATTGTCCTGCTTTTTTTATTTCGTGAATCAGTTAGAGGAATTATGAACAGAAACGAAAAAGAAGCCGCGATAGCGTCCTACAAAGCGCTGTTTGATGGCATCGATTCCGTCGTGATTGCCGATACTTCCGGCGTCACCGTGAATACGATCAATGAGGTTCGCTCGAAATTCCGTGCTGAAGGCGTCACTTTCCGCGTTATCAAAAATACACTCGCGAAAAAAGCCCTCGCCGGTACCGTTCTCGAACCGATTTGTGCAAAATTCCATGGCCCCGTCGCCGTCGCAATGAAGCTCAATGACCCCATTTCGCCGGCTCGCGTTGCAATCGATTTTGCCAAAAATAATCCCAATTTCAAAATTACGGGCGGCCTCGTCAGTGGCGAAGTCCTCGATGTCGCTGGTGTCGACAATCTCTCCAAAATGCGCACCTACAGCGAGTCCCTCTCCGCTCTCCTCTCCGTCTTCAAAGGCACAACTACGAAATTCGCTGCTGTCCTCAAGGCACGTGCCGACAAAATGGAAGGCTAGGCTTAGTTCGTCTCTCTTTACTTTTCGGTGATTCTTTCGAATCCCAATTTCTTTTCTTTTAATTATTTTGCGCAAATGCGCTTCATCTTTCGTCCATCAGGACATTGGAGTTTTTATTATGGTAACAGAAGAACAGGTTATTGAGTATCTTGAGTCCCTTACGCTCGTTCAGATGAATGAACTCGTTGCCAAGCTCGAAGCTAAATGGGATGTCAAAGCAGCCGTTGGTGGTGGTGTCGTCGTTGCCGCAGCCGCAGCCGCCGTTGAAGAACCCACTGAATTCAAAGTTATCCTCGCTGATGTTGGCGCTAACAAGATTAACGTCATTAAGGAAATCCGCGCAATCACCGGTCTCGGCCTCAAAGAAGCCAAAGAACTCGTCGATGGCGCTCCCTCCACCGTCAAAGAAGGTATCGAGAAAGCCGAAGCTGAAGACATCAAGAAGAAACTCGAAGCCGCTGGCGCCAAGGTTGACATCAAGGCCTAATCAGTCCCTGATTTCGATTAAAAGAAGCTCTGCTTAATGCAGGGCTTTTTTTTTGGCCTTTTTTCGGCTATGATTTCATCGTTAGTGACGTTTGAGGGTAGGGGGCCAAGCCCCCTACGGCGCTTTTTGCCTACGGCAAATACGCGCCTACCCCCGATGCGGGGTTACACCCCGCAACGCCCCACATTCCCCAAGGGATCCGCATAACCCCATTCTGGAGACAGTCCCAATGAAAAAACGCTTGGCATTTCTTTTGTTCGTAAGCCTGTGCGCCATGAATGCATGCAGCGATGGCAGCAATAACAGTGACAATCCCACCCCGGACGCCGCCTGTAATCCCGATGAATTTGCACCCACCTGCCCCTCCGAGACCTCCTATACCGCCTGCATCGACAATACCATTGTCACGCAGGCATGCGGCGATAATCAGGTCTGCGAGGACGGTGAATGCAAGGAGGTTCAAGACGTCGAGCCTGAATGCACGGCCAAAAACTACGAGCCTACCTGCCCGTCCGATACGACCTACACCGCCTGCGAGGAAGGAAAAATCGTGACCAAAGACTGCCCCGAGGGACAGACCTGCCAGGACGGCGCGTGCACCGAGACTCAGCCCCCCGCAGAGGATGAGTGCGATCCCGAAAGCTACACTCCGACCTGCGCTGATGATACCCATAAGACGGTGTGCGGCGACGATAAAAAACTCACCCAGGAAGACTGTTCCGAAGGCATGGTCTGCATTGAAGGTGAATGCGTGATCGAAAATCCCTGCGATGAAGCCGAATTTAAGCCGGAATGCACCGATGATACGCATTATACCGTCTGCGTTGGCGGCATCCAAAGCGTTGAGGCGTGCGAAGGTGATTTGGTATGCTTCAAAGGCGTGTGTAAGCAAAAATCCAACGACGATGGCAAAGCCGTTCCCGAGGAGGAAGAAGTCACCGACGACAGCGATGTTCTGGGAGATGCTATCACTTTGCCGCAGCTCTCCATCCCACTGCCTGATGATCCTTGCCTAAAGTGTACGTATCGTCAGAAATGCGTATATAACAGCGAAAAAAAACAAAAGGAATGCAGTGATAATATTATACCTTACGATCTTCCCGGGATTACGACGGGCTTTACAAATGAAGCAGGAATTGAAGCCTCATTTAGCTTGATTTTAACCCAAAAGCCCAAGGCGAATGTCACTTTTGATTGTAAAATTTATACAACCAGCCCTTATCCCGAAGCGAGCATCAATTGTTCTTCTCTCCAGATTCCTAAAGACGACTGGACTGTGACGAACGGGGACTATCATCACACAAATCCTGTTACTTTTAAGGTTAAAGGATTGTCCGATGATATTGATGACGGCGATCAGGCATATTACATTTTGATTACAACGGTAAGTGACGATCCCGATCTTAATAATATCAGCTATTGGCCGATGAAATTTTATAATGGTAATGTCAACCATGCGGGTGTGGTATGGCATGCCGACGCGCCTCTCCTTGTTGGCGAGGATGGCCGTCAGGTGACTTATACACTCGCTTTGCAGTCCAAGCCGCTTGCCCCAGTTAAATTGAAACTCCGTTCGTCGGATATTACGGAAGGTACTGTCAGCCCCAAAACGATTACCTTTAAACCCGATGATTGGAATAAGCCTCAAACCGTGACTGTCACTGGCGTGGATGACGATATTTACGATCATACTGTCGAGTTTGAAATTCTGACGACAGCTGTGTCCAAAGATCCCAAATATGACAAGATTAAGATTCCTGCTGTCAGAATGGTAAACAACGATGACGATTTGCCCGGCATTACCATTTCATCCAAAACCTATAAACTTACCCCTGCAGACAATACAACGGAAGTTGGTGTTATCCTAAGTACAGAACCTAAGGCAGATGTCAACGTTACGATGGTTGCGGATGTCAATACATCGGATAATCAATTGATCGCTTTTGAACCCGAAAAGCTTAAATTTACCAAAGAGAATTGGAACGTCCCGCAGAACGTCAAAGTCGTTTATCACGATAAAAAAGATAATAAACTGAATGTGGATCAAGCAGTAACCCAAATGAATGTTTGGCCGGATCTGAGTGAGTCAGAGGATCCGGATTACAAAATGTTATTGGATTATTGGTCTGCCTATTTTGATTTGTACGCCTATGACAGTCTCGATTATCCATACGAGGGCAAGGAACGGGAAATCGAATTGCTGCCGGGAGAATATAACTTGCAGGTTTGGGGCTCTCAGGGCGGCGGAGCAAACATGATTGGTGGTTGTGGCGGATATTCCTACGGCACGGTTGAGTTTACTGAAAAGACAAAAGTCTATATCCATGCCGGCGGTCTTCTGTATAACGGTGGCGGTCAGGCGCAGGCACACGGCGGTGGTGCATCACATATCGCTACAGTGTCTGGAAAATTGCCCGAATTGAGCGATAAGCGCGATAAAGTTTTAATCGTTGCCGGTGGCGGCGGTGGCTCAGAACGTGCTGCTGGCGGCTATGGCGGTGGCGAGGTCGGTGGTAAGGGGGATATTTACCGCGATGGCGATACGGCTCCTACAGGTGCTTCACAAACAGAAGGTGGTAAAGCAGGCCATAATTACCTCTTTGGTGATGGTACGGATGGTACTTTCGGACAGGCCGGCAATGGAATCGGGCAAATTACCGAAAATACACCAAGTACCTATACAGGGCCGGACTCCGGCGGTGGCGGCGGCGGCGGCTGGTACGGCGGCGGCGGCATTCCTTATGCCGGTGGCGGCGGTGGTGGCACCGGCCATATTGGTACGGGCGTCAAAGGGGAGACGATTGCCGGCAATAAGAGCTTCGACGCCCCCACAGGGGGAACAGAAACGGGACATTCCGGCACCGGACATGCACGCATTTCCATTGTCGAACGCGAATTGCCTCCCATCAATTAATCTGGCGATGATCCTTAGGCCGTCGCATTCCACTTTAGAATGCGACGGCTTTGCCCCCGAATTGAGGACGTTGGTCAATGCTCTGGGGATAGGCTGGGGAAGTATGGTTATAAAAAGGGAGGATGTGACCCCGAAATCCCTTTAAAACACCTCAGCCTGATGCGGATGCTGTTCGTCGATAAATGCCATTCTGAAGACCGAACCGCCTTCGGGACGTGGACGGTATATCACGCTTGCCTGCATGCGGTAGGCATTGATGCGTGCTCTCGTCAGTCCTAACCCTTTGCATGACGGCCATGTCGTAAAGAAGGGCTCAAAAATATGGGGAACATTGGCGGGCTCTATGCCGCATCCCGTGTCGCTGATTTCGACGACGACCGACCCCTGAAAACGATAGGTGTGGATCATCAGGGTATGCTTGTCCTGTTCTTTCTTCTTCATTGCGCGAAGGCTATTTTGAACAATTTCGTGTATCAGCTGCCATATCAGCGTAAAATCGCCATATACTTTGGGCAGGTCTTCGTCAATTTGGATGACAAGTTCGACGTTCTCTTCGATTTGTGTGCGGTTGTAATCGATGACACTTTCGAGAACGGATTTTAATTCGACACCGCCAAACGTCTGTTCCTTGGGATTACAAATATCTCCCAAAGTACGCAGATCCTGAACGCGTTTGGCCATCCCCTCGATATTGCTGACGGCCTTCGACAAATACTCCGCCATCAGATTGTATTTCTGAGCGACATAATATTTGCGAAGCTGGGCAAATGTCTGAATGAGGTCGATTGTGGCGTTATGCAGGTTTGGAGCAATTTCATCGCAGATATTGCCGAGCAAAGCAAAATGGTTTTGCTCAGTCGTGATGACTTCCATGCGGCGTTCATCCAGGGCCATGGCATAGAATTCGGTAATTTCGTACAGTGTATAGGCGTCTTTTTCTTCAAAATAACCAGGCACATTCGATATGAGTGCCACCAGGCCATACGGCATGCCATTGATTTCGATCGGCGATAAAAGAACGCTCTCAAACTGTGCATTCAACGCGAGATTGAGATATTCCTGGGCAAGTTGATCGCGCGACAGGCACAAGGCCTTTTTTCCCATCATGAAATTGGCGACGCGCGGCGCATTTAAATTGAAGGAACGGCCCTGTATATGCGAAATCTGTCCGATACAGGCTACAAATCTGGCGTTGTCGTCGTAAATATGGCACAGGGCTGCGCCATTCGCACCAAATAGCCCCTGCAGCGTGACAATGAGTGCCGCGGAGGTCTCATCGGGTGATTTGACCGACTTTACGAGCGTAAAAAGCTTGCGGTATATCGCATGGATCTCTTTTTCGGAACGCTCTGGCGGATGATTGCCACCTGCGGGATGATCGAAGTACATGGCCTGCCTTTATTGATCAATGAGGTTGGATTGGTATGTTTGCTGTGGGGTGTGCCGGCTATTGGCCTTTGGCCAATACGCCTGGCACTTCGCGCTATTGGCCAGGGCCAATACGCGCGAAATCTATTTTTGTGACAGCTTCGAAGCTGCCGTCTCGGCCACGATGGCAAAGGTGTCTTTTTGGGCTCTTTCGAGAACCGTGCAATCCTCCGGATCCGAGGCATCGAGCTGCTCAATCGCTGCTGCCCGCACGAGGTAAGAAGGATCCGACGATAAAACTCGGAGCGCCTCTTTGCTCTCGGGGGTATGCATCATCCCCATGGCTTCGATGGCATCAATGCGCAAAGCCATGACGTTTGAATGGAAGGCGGTCTCTTTTGTCTTGGATAAATCTCCCGTAATCGCAGAGGCACGAAGACTCAGATCCGCAAGCGATTTACCTCCCGAATTGTTGACACCGCTGTTCCACTGGTTGAGCGTGGGTTGGATTTCTGCAAGCGCAGCACTTAGAATTGGCCTCTGTTCGGGATCATTGACGTCGATGCCCGATAACTCTGTGGGTGAAACAAAGTCGCGCAGCATCTGGCTTTTGCATGCATCGAAATCATCCGTATGGGATTTGAGCGATCCCGATGCTGCTGCTTTGACCTGACTTTGCAGCACATCCGCATGCTTCTTTACCCATGATGTCGAAGATCCCGTGTCTTTCAAAGAAAGATCTACAAAATGGTTCAGCAGCATGTCAAAGTCGAAGTTGCTTTGATAATGTGTCGTCATCCCATGAATAAATTTTCCCTGGGCTTCGGTTTGTGTCAAAAGTGACAAGGATGTACCGGAATCTTCGGATCGAATCAATTTGGCTGCAGCCGAACGCGCACCACCACACCACAAATTCTCGATCAGTTTGGGGGCCGCCACCGATTCATCTACAGTATGGAATGTCCAGAGTTGATAGGATTTAGTAGGATTCGTCTTGCTGAAATAATAGACTTCGATGTCTTTGTAATAGGATTTGGCATGATTATAGGCAAGTGCCCAGGCTGCGGCATCTCTGACGAGTGGGCTGGGATCTTCCTTTAAACGCTGATCAACTGCGTCCAGATGCGCATTTTGGCGCCCCAGGCCAATAATGGCAATGGCCCGGAACGAGTCGAACTGAATGTCGAGTGCATCTTTGAGGACGTCCGATGCCGATTTGGCCGGGATCAGCCCCAATGCCCAGAGCGCATGTTCGCGCAAAGCCCTCGGGTAATGTGAATCCAGGCACGACTTAAGTACCGGCACCGCTGCCGGCAGCTGTGCATGCGCAATCGCTCTGATGGCCTGCAATTGCATGAGTCTGCCCGATTCGGATGTCGGGGCTTTCTCGATTCTTTGTCCCAAAACGGCAATGACGCTCGAAGAAGTCAGCCATTCGCTCAATTTGAGCGCTTTTCCCGAAATGGACGGATCTTCGTGCAGCAGGGATTCGACGATAACTGATGCATATTTGTCACCGAGTTCACGCAAGGCATGTCTTGCCGGCAGTGCATGCTGGGCATCGCGCGTCAACAGGGCCAATGTATGGGGCTGTGCCTGGGCATCTGCCAGGCTGAGCAGTATTTCGAGATACAGCGCCTTTCTTTGCTTGGCATTCACGAGCGGCATAAATGTTTTGGAGAGTTCATCCAGTGTGCCAAGCCAGGTGTGGTCGTCAATTGCTCGCTGGGCCGCTTTCATGACGAGCGTTTCGTCGGTTGCTGACGTCACAATCCGCACATAGAGATCGTCCGCTTCCTTGGTTTTGCCCAGAATCGAAAGGCATGTCGCTTCTTTAAAGGCTGCTATGTAATTGCGGTCATCAATTTGGAATGCTGTTTCGTAATTGTTGGCCGCCTCCTGATACATGCGTCGTTTGCGCAGAATGTCGCCCAATCGCTCGTGGGTATCGGCATCATTGGCATTGAGTTTGAGCGCTTCCGAAAGATGATTCTGTGCTGCTTCGAGATCACCCACTTGTAAATCGAGGTCAGACATGGCGATAAATGCATCGCGTTTTTCTGTTTCCGAGTGCGTGGCAAGTTTTTCGAGTGTCTTTCGGGCCGCATCGATGTCGCCGGAAGCAGCCTGCAATTCGTTAAGCGCTGTGAGAGCCTCAGTTTGCGATGGATTGCGTTCGGCAAAAGATTCCAAAGTCGGGATGGCTTCGGTCGGCATCTCGAGTGCTTGTGCAACACTGGCAAATAGCAGGGCATCGCTCAGACTGTTCGGATGGGATTCACACTGGCCACGGTATTGGGCAATCGCATTCTTTTGTGCACCTCGGGATTTATAGAGTGCTGCCAACTGTCGTGCTGCTGTTGTGCGCATCGGAGCTGCAGGACAGGTTTTGGCCATTTGGTTCCAGGCTTCGATGGCTTCGACCTGCTTGCCGTTGCGCGTCAAAATATCGGCATACTGTGAATGGGCATAGCAGTCTTTGGGGCTTGCAGCCAGCGTTTTGGCGTACAGTTCCTCGGCTTCGCTGCTGTAGCCATGTTCATCGTAAATGCGAGCCAGTGTCTCGAGTTTTGTGGCTTTGTCGATGGGCAGGTTCTCGATTTTTTGCCATGTCGCTGCGGCTTTTTTGTGCTCACCTGCTGTGTCGTAATGATCACCCAATGCCTCGAGTGCTTCCAAATCCGAGGGGTGCTTTTTGACCCACGATTCGTAGATATCCTGCGCCTTCTGGGAACGGCCGTTCATCTGATAATACTCGGCCACACGGCGCTGAACATCAAATTTATCGGTAAACTTCTTCTGGGTTTCGTCCAGAACACCGAGGGCTTTGTCGATCTGTTTTTGCTGGACATAATCCTCATAGAGTTCAAAACGATAGTCGGGATTGTCCGGTACCGCTTTAATCAAGGCTTTGCGGGCTTCGAACATCTTTTCGATTTGGCCGTGACTGCGGTAAAAACGGACGAGTTTTTCATGGCCTTCGGGAAGTTTGGGCGACGAAGAAATGGCTTTCTTTAAGTGCTCAAGCGCTTTATCCGGGTTGGAGGTTTCTTCGTACAGATTGGCCAATTCCAGATGCTGCTGATAGGATGGCGATTTCCATTGGGTTTCGAGGACTTTTGCCAGTTCGGCAATGTTGCCCTTTCTGCGGTGAATATCAATGATTCGTGAACTGAGTTCGCGCTGCATCCAGTGGGACGCACCGAGCCTTTTAGACAGTGCTTCATAGCGCGACAATGCTTCGTCATCATTACCTTCCTGCTCGTAAAGCACCGCAATATCGAGTTCGATTTGGTCTTTATCGGCAGAAGACGCGATTTTCTTTGCATCTTCGAGTACTTCGCGCGCCTGTGCAAAGTACTTGTTTTGCTCGTAAATCTGAGCCAGTTCCCTGCGAATGAAGAGTGAATTGGGTTCGAGTTTGATGAGTTCATTAAAGCAGACCTGCGCACGATCCATATCCCTGCGGTAGATGGCAATTTCGGCGAGTGCGCGCCAGATTTCCTGCTTTTGTTCTTTGTTGGGATTGAGATTTGAGGCGGCTTCGTAGGCTGTGACGGCCTGCTCAAAGTTGCGGTTATCGGCCTCTGCTGCGGCGATGGACATGTAGGCCAGCGGCGTTTTTTTGATTTCGAGTGCCTTTTTATAGGATTCGATGGCTTCGTTGGTTCGGCCGCCATATTGGTACATGTGGCCCAAAACCATGCGCAAATTGAAGTTTTGCGGTTTGGCGGCGACTTTCTTTTCGTAATCAGCCAGGAGTTTGGCGTATTGGGCACCTTTTCCGACGGTCGCCATGAGCTGATTAAACGCATAGGATTTTTCGGGCGACTGATCGACGAGCTGCTGGTAACGCTCAATTTTTCTGGCTTCGAGCGCATCATCATCTGCAGCCCAATTTTCCTGAGCCATGGCGTCAGGCATCGTAAAGGGCATGACAGAAGCCAGCAAAATGGCGGCGCTACTCAGAATATTACGAAAAAATATCGACTTCATGGAGGCACAATATAAAAAAGAAGGCTTTGTCCAGACATCAATGGAGGAATCGCCCTGGGCAAAGCCGTCAAAAGAAAAAAGTTATGCGAGGGCGTATCGCAGATAGCCCGAGCAGCGCAGGCGTATTCGCGTAAGCGAAAAGCCGCGCACCATCATTAGAATTCGACCCCCAGACCGAGCTGGCCATAGAGATAACCTTTAAATCCGCCTTCGGCGCGAATCGTCATGATTTCCCAAAGGGTAAATTTAAAGCCGAGTGTTACCATTGCAAACCCAAAGAATTTAGGCATTTGCGTCAATTTTACACTGCCGGGTTCATGCGGACAATTTTCCGAAACGCCCTCGCTTTCTGCGCATGCAGAACGAATGGCATGGCCGCGGGCTTCTCCCATGACGAGGCCGCCCCAACCGCCGCCGCCATAGTAAAAGGCGATTTCGTCGATGATTGAAATAACATGGTAGGCAGCAACTTCGATCGAAAGAACGTGATATTTGTTGACAATATAATCGGCGAGATGCGGACGATCATCGTAACGTTTATCCAGCCAGTAGGCGCTGCCGGTACGGGCATTGTTCCATGCCAGGGAGAACCGCATTTCACATGGCGCTTTAAAACGCAGGAAATAATCGAGGTTGAATCCCATGTTGACGACGCCATCCCAGGTACTGCCATGATGGGAGAACCAAATATCGAAGGCACCATCAGGCATTCCCAAAAAATTGACACCCATTTGCAAACCATGGCCTTTTACGAGTGAATTCTCGTCAGCAGCAGGTTTCGCCGCCACGGGGTTGGATGAGGCATCTCCATCGGTGTCATCATCGTCATCGTCGTCCAACAAAACGCGCTTTTTAGGGGCAGTGGTATTATCTGCCTGAACCGAAGCATTTTCGGCCGCATCTGCTGCACCGGATGATTCAGAATCTGCTTTCTGAGCTTCATCTAAGGACATTCTGCCATTGATATCCCCCTCGGCGATTCTGCCGCTATCCTGGGCCATCGCGGCTGTTGAGGATATGCAAAGTACGAGTAAAAACGCAGAAATGACAAGAATTAACGAACGAATACGACTCATTATTAACCTCAAATTGGACGCACTTCGCGCCTCAATAATATACGCCGCTGTAGTTTAAGCGAAAATGGGATTAGAGGCAAGCAATTAGCAATGTGCAATTAGCAATGTGCAATTAGCAATGAGAGCATCCTCAAATAATCGTCATGCCCCGGAGGGGAATGCATTAAAGCAGTTAGCAGTGAGCAGTGAGCAGTGAGCAGTGGGGAATTCTCAAGTTTATTTCTAAAGAATGATAGTTATTTTAGCTTCAGACTTCCCCTTGAGTTTTGCATTCCGCATTCCGCATTACGCATTCCGCATTCGGAATGCTCTTCAGCTTTAGCTTTAGAGTCGCCCTTGAGTTTTGCCCTCCAATTCCGCATTCCGAATTCCGCATTCCGCATTAAATAAAACTTCCCTCTCATGGCACATTGTGCTAAAAGCGCGCCCGCCGGTAATGCTGTGCATTTGCGGTAAAATCAGGCAACTTTTTACAAGGAGAAACAAAATGAAGCTGTCCCCACTCGCTGAGGTTAAAGAGAAATTCGGTTCCCGTGAAGAACTTATCAAAGTCGTGATGGGCAAAATTGAACGCCCCGAAGGCATGAATGATGATGCTTTTGCCAAGAAAGTTCGCACCATCAGCAACCGTAAACTTCTCAAATTGAATGCGGCTCATGAAGACATGATTAAACGCTTTGGCTCGAAAGATGGTCTTGTCGACGCCATTATTGGTCTTGAGAAAGAAGATAATCACAAAGTGGACACCGTTCGCCGTGCCCATTTGATGACGCTTCGCGTTGCTCAGCTTTTAGACCGTTACAAGAGTCTTGAGAAAAAAAGCAAATAAGGTTATTTTATAGAAGGCTTTAAAGCCGTTCGTTAAATTAACCAACTACAATCAGGGAGGTGGCACCTTGCGCACGCATGACTGGCCTTTGAGGCTTTTGAGTTTGTCGTTATGTTTTGCGGTGGTTGCCGCCTTTTCTTTTGGCTGCAACGAACGACGGAGTGAAGGACAAAAACCGGTTGTCGTAGATGAAGAAGATGGACCAGCCGGATTTCGTCAGCCTGAAAAGAGTCAGGTGGGCGAATATGAACATGTGGCGCAGGTTCAACGATTTGAAGGCGGCATAGAACCTGACGATTATAAAGCGAGAAAGCTCGTCAATCAGCTTTATAATTATTGTATTGGTGCGTGTTCGGCCAATCAGGAATGTCCTGCCGATTTGGATGCAGCCAAAGAAGCCGTACGTAAGCAGTTCGGGTTGTTCTGGCCTAAAGATCCATGGGGCAAGCCGTATCAATATAAAAAGATCGATGCTCAGACCTGCGATGTGTGGTCGTCCGGGCCCGATGGTCAGGATGGCACTCAGGATGATGTCCATGTTGCCAAAAGCAATCGCGATGATTTGCCAAACTGAGTTTATTTGATAAACTGCGCCTTGAGTTGTTTCGACGCTTTTTCAGGAGTGATTCATGCATAAATCCTTGCCTTTGATAGCCGCAGCGGCTGCAATTCTGTGTAGTGTACCCGCATTTGCTCAGGATGTGAACGAGGGTGGCACCGATTACAATGCTTCCATTCAGCAATCCGAAGCAAAATTGCAGTCCCAGATTGATGCTCTCCAAAGGGAGATTGCTTCATTAAAAGAAGATGCAAAGCAGAAGGAAGAACTTCAGGCCGCCAAAATAAAAGAAGATCAGGAAGCCAAAGCACTCGCGGATGCCGAAGCCGCCCAGAAAGAAGCCGATCTTGAGAATAAGATTCAGAGTTACCTGACCGACCGATTCAGATTCGGATCCTATGGGCGTGTCCAGCCATCGATGAATCCCGATGGCATGAAATCCGGACGTCAGACGCGCCTGGTTTCGCCGACACCCCGAGTCGATGAAGGCACTTATGTCGAGCTCTATCTTGGTTATACACCTTATAAAGCCGATGATGGCACGACCGTCGACATCATGACTACGCTTGCTATTGATGGGGAAGAGCTGTTCCATAAAACGGGCGACTGGGCCTCTGGCATTGCCGTTCGCAATCTCTATATCGAAGCCCGGGATCTTTGGTTCGATGGCTTTACCGTTTGGGCTGGTTCACGCATGTACCGAGGCGATGATATCTATCTGCTCGATACGTGGCCCCTCGATAACCTCAATACTTACGGCGGCGGCCTTGGCTGGCATGGTAAAACCCGCACCAATATCGATGTTCATTTCGGCACCAACCGCCTGAAAAATAGTTATCAGTATGAAGTTGTCGATGTCGTCAATGAACGATTTGTTGGCGAGCAGGATGTCGTTTACCTCGACAGACAGCGCTTCATCGCATCTCTTAAGGCCGAGCAGCTTTTTGGCGGTGAGGAAAAGCCCCTCTTTAAAGTCAAGGTGTATGGCGAGGTTCATGCCATTGGCGAGGGCGAATGGCTGGAAACTCAGCCCGAGCAGATCAAAAAATTGCCATCGGATAATGGCTGGCTCGTCGGCGCTCAGTTCGGTATCTCCAATTTCCTCGATGACAGCTTTGTCAATCTCTTCATCAAATATGCCGCAGGGCTTGCTGCCTACGGTGAGATGGCGATTCCCTTTGGTGTCGCTTCTGACATGAAAGCTGCCGATGCCAAGAACTTTACAGCCGGGTTGAGCGCTGGTCTCAATATTATGAATTATGCCGATATCCTCTTCGGCGGTTATCTGCGTTACTTCGCAGATGCCGATGGCATTGAAGAAGATTTCGACGATGGCGTCGAGGGCGTGTGGGATATCCGCATTACCGGTCATGTCGGAAAATATTTCCGCCCCGGTATCGAACTTAGCCAACAGCTCCGCCATCCGAACGGGCTCAGTCCTGTAAACCAAAAACAGGAACTCGCTTCGCTCTTTAAATTCTCGGTTTTGCCGGCAGTGCGCTTTGGCGATGGTATTCTCGGCCGTCCGGAGCTTCGCTTCAACTATACTTTGAGCATTCTCAACGAGGCCGCTCAAAATATCTACCCGCAATACGATTATCTGCGCTCGCACAAATACGTTCACTTCATTGGATTTGCTGCTGAATGGTGGTTTAATATCTAGTCATCATGAGTCACGTGCCCTACGATTATTATGAATCCATGGATGTCAATGCCCATGAATTCGATGCTGAGGCGGCATACGAATTCCTGAGCAAACATTCTGATCCCATCAACGACATGCGCATGTCCCATTGGCGCGGCGATGTCGATGATGCCGCTTTTTGGCAGGTGCTCGAACAGTACCGTGGTCAAAATGGCGGTTTTAAGGGCGGGCTCGATCCCGATTACAGGGGAGAGGTCGGTTCGATTCATACCACAATCGAGGCACTGAGAATTATGGTGGCTCACCAGCAGTTCGAAGGCCCGCATATCCAAAAGACGCTCGAATTCCTGCGATCGACGGTTCTTCCCGATGGTACATGGCAGGAGATTCCCGAAGTGCTTGCACTTCCTCAATGCCCCAATTGGTATCACCCGGCTCAGTTCCGCATTTATGAGACATCATGTTTGGCAGGCTATGCCCTCGAATTGGGGGCTTCTGATCTTTGGACAAATGCTGTTCGCTATATTCGCCAAACGTGGATGAACATGCCCTATGCTGATACGGCGCATCCCTATTGGGCGGTTTTGCTTCTCATCGGTCGAAGCACCACTTCGGCGGATCGCAGCATTACACTCGATGCGCTCGATATCCTCGGCAGTTTTATTCGTCAGCATCAACTGGATGCGTATGACTGTTCTGCGGTCGTCGAGATCCTCAATGGCCTCGATTTCCCCGAAGTCGATGATCTCCTCGTGCGCATTTTAAGTCTCATCGGTGCTGCCCAGGATCCCAAAGACGGCGGCATCCGCACCGAATATGGTGAAGCTCTGCGTCCCACGGCAACATTTAATGCGTTGATGGCCATTGCCATTATGATGCAGCGCGGTTTGATTAAGAATGCGTAATGCGTAATGCGTAATGCGTAATTATGCAGGCATTCTCAAGGCATCTCTAAAGGATTGAAGATATTCCTGCTGCAAAGGATTTTGGGGGCTGTAAATTCAATTGCACATTGCAAATTGCTCATTCAGAATGCCCTTTACCATTAGCTTCGGACTACACCTTTAGTTTTGCATACCAATTGCACATTGCTCATTTAGAATGCCCTTCACCATTAGCTTCAGACTTCACTTTTAGTTTTGCATTCCAATTACGCATTACGCATTACGAATTAGAAATATATTCTCTTTAGCCTCAGAATATAGCTTAGGTATTGTCATTCAATTGCAAATTGCGCATTAAAATGCGAAGGCCATTAGGCTTGAACAAATCCGTTTGTAAAAAGAAATCATCTCTCTAAAACATCATACAAACGAATTCAGCCATTTCCTTCGCATTTGTATTTTAATTGCGCATTGCGCATTGCGAATTGCGCATTAATTCTCGGGCGGCAGTGGGTTCAGAATCAGTTCGAAGGTTTCGACTTTTTCGGTGAGGGTGATGGTCTTGCTCTCATAGCCTTCGACATGGCCCGAAATCTGGATGGGATCGGTTTCGGAGGTCGTCTCGATGGTGCAGGTGCCATCTTTGCAGTCTGCCGTGCCATTGAGGACGCCGATGCGTGCATTGACCGGTGTGTACTTCATGGTGAATTTGAACAGAGGATATTTGCCGCCTTCTTTCTTTTCTTCGGCAGGAGCAGCACCGTCTTCAGGAGCAGCTGCGTCGTCGGCTTTGGCTGCATCATCGGCTTTGGCTGTGTCTTCGGCTTTCTTGTCATCAGCCTTGGCTGCATCGGCCTTGTCTTTGGCACCATCATCCTGTTTTACGGTATCCTGGTCGGCCTTCGGTTCATCTTTTTTGCAGCTCGTTCCCAGGGTTACAAAGGCAAATAACGCAAACACGCTCAATAATACGAGAAGATTCCGGTGGAGTTTTGTCGTCATAATCATCTCCAAAAGGGTCCTTTCGGACGGTAAAAAAACACACACACGTTTGCAGTATAAAACAAAGGGAAAAATATTTCTCCCCATTGTTTTTGTAATACACATCGCAATGATTGGAAAGAATTGGGGCTCGGTGTGGGCGGTTTCAATGCGCAATTCGCAATTGAGCAATTCGCAATTCGCAATTCGCAATTCGCAATTGAGCACGCAATACAATGGTAAAACCCTAAATTCCCATGGCAAATGCCCGAGCCCCGCAGGGGCGACCTATTTTACCCGTAGGCGGAGCGCAGCGCAGCACACGGTGAGCACATAACCTAGTGCGTAAAAACCTAAATCCCATGGCAATTGCCCGAGCCCCACAGGGGCGACACATTTTACCCGTGGGCGGAGCGTAGCGTAGCCCACGGTGGAATGACGCCTCACCGTGAAGAAAAAATAATAAAATACGCATCCAAAATGTAACAATGCCAACGAGCCTGGCATCATTATCAATGACAGTATTCAAGGTGTGTGCTGTTATTGAATGATGGAGGACATACGATACGTATCTGCATGGAAAGAGGGATTTTGCTCGATTATCTGACAGAAAGAAAGGTGGAGATTATGGATATTATGACATCTTTATTTGACCAGGATGAAGTGACACGCCGCGTTATTATTGAACATGAGCGCAAAGCCGCGAAAAAAGCCGAAAAAGAAGGCAAAAAACAACGCACGCTCGAAATCGCCAAATCCATGAAAGCAAAGGGCATTTCGTCGACTATTATTGCACAGTGTACAGGCCTGACTCTTGAGCAAATAGAGAAACTCTAATTTCAATTCGCAATTCGCAATTCGCAATTGAGCATGCAATACCAATGGTAAAACCCTAAATTCCCATGGCAATTGTCGGAGCCCCACAGGGGCGACATATTTTACCCGTGGGCGTAGCGTAGCGACGGGCACGG
>JAGACY010000165.1 GCA_017613855.1 Pseudomonadota bacterium | reverse complement strand
TTATCCATTATTAATTATCCATTATTAATTATCCATTATTAATTATCCATTATTAATTATCCATTATTAATTATCCATTATTAATTATCCATTATTAATTATCCATTATTAATTATCCATTTCAACCCCGCATTATGCACAGGGAATTATGCATTTTCATTCATGGCTGCCTGTGTTAGTCTGAGCACGCGAAGGAGGTATGGCCTATGGTAGAAATGTTTTCGTCGATGAGTGGTTTTGAGCAGGTCGTTTTCATCATTGCCTGCATCAGCAGTGTGATTTTTTTGATCAAAGCCGTGATGATGATTTTCGGCTTTGGCGGTGATGATATCGATGTCCCGGATGATGTCGATGTTCCCGATGGTTCGACACCGGATGTTCCTGCAGAGGTCGATCATGCCGGGCTGAATTTCTTCTCTTTGCATGGCATTTTGGCATTTTTGTGCATCGGCAGCTGGACTGTGTTTTTTGGCTATGGCCAGACGGGATCCTACGTACTTTCGATGATTATGGGCCTGGTTGCGGGCGGTTTGATGATGGTTGCCAGTGCCTATATGGTGCGTGCGCTGATGCGGCTGCAGCAGAGCGGAAATGTCAATACGGTCAAGGCCATCGGCAAAATTGGTGAAGTTTATTTGCGCATTCCGCCGATGGGCGAAGGCAAAGGCAAGGTGAATGTCGAACTGGGCGGCAAGGAATGCGAGTACGAGGCCGTGAGCCAGGATAAGACCGAAATCCCTTACGGGACGAAGGTTCGCGTCGTGGATTTGCAAGAAGACGATGTGATGGTCGTGCAGCGCGAATCGGAAGAATTGGAATAAGGGGGCTGCCGGGGCTCGGCCCCGGACCCCGCCAAGGGTCTAAGACCCTTGGAACCCGCAATTTATATTGTTTATCTGTCGCTTTCACAAACCAGTGCGAAATGGGGCCCCTCCCCCATTCCGAACCAAAACCTTACGTTTTATTAGGTTTGGCGTGTTTGTTTGCATACTCGTTATTAAAAGTCATTGGGGGGGAGTAACAGATGGCTTTTTATATTCATTTTTTACACACATTTTTTTAGGATCTGTGTATAATTTAAGCGAATTTTTGTCACCAGGCGGTGGCGTTTTTTCATTTTTTGCGTGCCGTATGCAATAGGCACGCACCGGTGCGTATGCAATAGCACCGGCACAGGAAAGAGGAGTAGCTTATGTTGGGTGGAATGGGTTTGCCGGTTATTATTGGTGCATGCATCTTTATTGGTCTGATCTTATTTATCGGTATCCTTAAGCGCTATCG
Organism: Pseudomonadota bacterium; assembly: GCA_017613855.1. The sequence goes on along the minus strand of JAGACY010000165.1, from coordinate 11,217 downwards.
CAAGTGCCCGTCCGACAAGATCATGGTCATTTACGGTAGTGTTGGCAACAATGCAAATGGCGAGGCACGTTCGGCCAAATGTATCCACGGTGGTGCGGCGTTTGTGTGGCCGATTATTCAGGATTGCGAATACCTTGATTTGACGCCGTTTTCGCTGAACATCGACCTTCGCGGTGCTTTGTCGAAACAGAACATCCGTGTGGACGTGCCCGCGAGTTTTACCGTTGCCATTTCGACGGAACCGAAAGTCATGGCCAATGCTGCAGAACGTCTGCTTGGTCTTGCATTGCGAGAGGTCGTGAATCTGGCGAATGAAATCATTCTCGGTCAGCTTCGTCTCGTTATTGCACAGATGGACATCGAAGACCTGAACACGAAACGTGAGCAGTTCATGGACAGCGTTGCACAGAACGTCGAAGGCGAACTCAAGAAGATCGGTCTTCGTCTGATCAACGCCAACATCACCGATATCCGCGATGAAAGCGGTTATATCGATGCCCTTGGTAAAGAGGCCGAAGCAAAAGCCATCAACGAAGCGAAGAAAAACGTAGCTGAACGCAACCGTGAAGGTAACACGGGTGAAAAGAACGAGAAGGCATTGGAAGCCATCGAAATCGCCAAGAAAGACCGTGAACAGCGTGAAGGTGTGGCGAATGAAACGGCTCTGGCGGTTGCGGCAGAAGCCAAGGCCAATACGCTGGCAGTTGCGGCTAAGAAAGATGCAGAGACCGCACAGCGTGCTGCTATCGCAAAAGCAAACAAGATCGCCGTCGAACAGGAAAAAGCGGCCGAAGCTGCACAGCGTGCCTCGATTGCTGCTGCCAATGCCGATGCTATCAAGGCCGAAAACGAGGCTGCTGCAGCCATCGCATTGTCCGAAGCCAAACGCCGTGAGGCCGAAGCTGAAGCCAAGGCTCGCGCATACAGCGCCGAAAAAGTCCAGAGCGCAAAGGCTTTGGGAGAGGCTTATGCCGCCGAAGAAAAAGCAGAACTCGCCCGTGCCGAACGTCAGAAAGCGACGATGCAGGCCGATATTCTGGTCCAGGCCGAAATCGAAAAACGCCGCATTGAGATTGCCGCCGAAGCAGAAGCCGAATCGATTCGCCGCAAGGCAAAAGGTGACGCCGACGCTATGCTCGTCAAAATGCAGGCAGAAGCTGACGGTTACAAGGCCATGCTGGCCAAACGTGCAGAAGGTTTCATGTTGTTGGTCAAATCGGCCAATGGCGATCCCAATGCCGCAGTTCGCCTCATGATGACCGACAAGATCGAAGACCTCCTCAAGACTCAGGTCGAAGCCATCAAGGGCGTCAATATCGACAAGATTACGGTTTGGGATTCCATGAGTGGTGCCGATGGTTCATCGACTACTTCGAATTTCCTGAGTTCCATGCTCAAATCCGTTCCGCCGATGAAAGATATGTACAATATGGTTGGTCTTGATCTGCCCGCCAATCTCGGCAAAGAAATGGGATCGGATCATGCAGCTCCTGCTTCCAAGCCCATCATAAAACCCGCTGCCAAACTCGATTTGAATGCGCTCGATAAATAATCGGATGAGCATTTCGGTATGATAGAAAGCCCGCCTTTGTGCGGGCTTTTTTTTTGTGTGAGTCGAGGAATACGGCCATGTCTTGCGTGAATGGGCTGAACTTTAGTAGAAAAACAGCAGACAGGCGGGCAGTATCTTTCCTTTTTTTTGAATAATTCATTTGATTTTGCCTGAAAATGCGGTCACCGTGTGCTATAGAAAATGGGGTATTTGTGTTTGTTGTGTGAAGGAGGATTTGAGATGCATAAGAGAGTTTTTTCAGCAGCTTTTGTATTGGCGTGTGCGTTGACCCTGGGCGGGTGTGGGGATTCTGACTGCCCGGATGGCTTTTGTGTAGAGAATTATGGCGTCAATCCTGAATATACTGTAACAAAAGCGCCTCTGGATGCCTATTGTACGATTACGGTACAAGATGTTGGCACGGTGGACATGGAAACCGACTATGTTCCCAATGTGACGTGGTGCGAGAATGGCAATGCCGGCGAAGAGGCACTCAAAACCCAGACGGTTTCAGCCAGAACTTTTGCTTACTATAAGATTAAACATACGGGTTATGTGCGCGACGGAACGTCGGATCAGGTCTATTCGTGCAAGAAACGTGCGCCATCGGCAGAACAGTTTGCAAGAATGCAGGCAGCAACCAAGGCGACATCCGGCGTCGTATTGACCTATAAAAATACGATTGTGTGTGCATTCTTTGTGGCAGGTTCTGAAAAGAAATATTTGAATGATGAATGTAAATTCCCAGGTGACAGCAATTCAACAGGCTGGGTAAAGACCCAGAAGTATGTCACGTATAACTGGGGGAAATCCGGTGGCAAGGCGGATGGGTTTACCCAATCGAGCATTGGTTCCATTAATGATAAGAACTATGCCAATCGTGGATGTATGGGACAGAATGGGTCTGCCTGTCTTTCTGATAAAGGCTGGAAATGGCCGGATATCATAAAATTCTTCTATGGCGACGACATCGTCATGGAGACTGTTGTTGGTGATTGCGTCGATTCATCCGGAAAAGATAAATGTGAGATTGTGATCGACAAACCAGGCGTCATTATTGATGAAAAGGATCCCTGTTTTGTACGTTCCGAAAGTTCGGCCTGGTTTGAGGTCAGTGCAGGCCATAATGGTCATCTTTACTTTACCTATACGATGGATACGGCTCCCGAAGTTATCGGCACATGGAATTTCACGGTGACGCGGGCGGGCAAGTATGAGGTATTTGCTTATCTTCAGCCGGATGTTGGGGCTGTCAGTGAAAAAGCCCCCTATACGATTCGTGCCTCTGGTACGGAACATACCGTGCTTTTGGATATGACCGGCAAATCGGGATGGGTTTCGCTTGGCTCGTTTGATTTTGCTCAGGGCGGAGACCAGTGGGTAAGACTGAACGATTCCACTGGCGAGAAATATACGGATACCAATGGCAAACGCATTATTTTCGATGCCATTAAACTGGAAGATGCACCTGTATGTGCGGACGCATGTACACTGAATGCGACACAATGTCAGGATAATGGGATCCAAACATGCCAGATGGGCGCCAATGGCTGTGCTGAATGGTCGGCAGCTGTTCCCTGTGGTGACAATACGGTTTGTTCCAATAACCAGTGTGTTCCCGTGACTCCGGCTGTAGAGTGTTCCAATCCTTGTGAAGTGGTTGGTGAACGCGAATGCTCGGGCGATGGTTATCACATTTGTGTCGAGGTGAATGAAAGCTGCAAGCAGTGGAGTGATGTCGTCTCATGCAATGGGAAGACGTGTGAGAATGGGGCTTGCGTGGATTCTCATGGTCCAGGGGATATTTCAGAACCTCCTGCGTCAGCTTGTTTGACCGAGATTGACGGACGCCCGGAAACCATTCTCGATGATTTGGATCCCTGCTTTGTTCGTACGAATTCAGAAAGCTTTAATGAAATTAACGGCACATTTGGCTATAACAAGCATTTTTATTATGCGGCCCTTCGAGATGCAGTTCAGGCGGATGCCATGGGCACCTGGATGTTCAATGTGACCAAGAGCGGCAAGTATACGGTTTATGCCTATATTGATGGTGGCGTTGGTCAGGTTGCTCCGTTAATTCAATATATCGTGCGAGCTTCGGGGCGTGTCTATCATCCGACTGTATCGGTTAAAGAAGAGAGCGGCTGGTATAAACTCGGGAATTTCAATTTGGACGTTGGCCAGGATCAATATGTTCAGTTGACGGATGTCGTGTTTGAGTCCAACAAGTCGTATGTCGGTCATCGTGTACTCTTTGACGCCGTTAAGGTCGTTCCATACCAGGAAAATGCAGGGACTCCGGATAATCCTCAGGATCCGCCGGGGGGGGCTGAAGCTCCCAGTGTGAGGGTGAGCAGCGATTCAGACTGTTCGGTGGGAAATCTTTCGTCGACGAATCATACCGGTGTGTGGGTAGGAATCCTTGGTGGACTCATGGCATTGGGTATGGCTCGGCGCAGAAAAAATCGCGCATAATCCTTATAATAAGTATTGTTTCTGTTATTCTTAAGGAATTCCAACTATGAAAAAAGTACCGACGGTATGGATGATAGCCTCTTTATGGGCAGTTACCGGCTGTATGGATGCGGATTGCCCAAATGGTACCTGTGTCGAGAATTATGGCACTAGTGCTGATTTTACGGTGACACGTGCGCCCTTGGAAGCAATTTGTGAGATTCCGATAAAGGGTAAGGGCGTCAAGGCAATGGAGACTGACTATCTCCCCAATGTTGTCGCATGTGAGAATGGCAGTGCCCCGGAGGAATCTCTCAAAGCACAGGCTATTGCCTCCCGCAGCTTTGCGTATCACAGATTGTTGGAAGGTGTGCAGATATATGGCGATCCGTCGCATGATCAGGCCTATACCTGTCTCGAATATTTTGATCCAGCCGTATATGGTCTCGAAAAACAGCAAAAAGCAGTCGATGCTACGTCCGGCATTGTGATGACCTACAAAGGCCTGGTGGTTTGTGCTTACTATGTGAGTGGTGTTTACATCGAATATCTGGACAGTGAATGCAAATACAATGCGACGTATGAACAACTTCACGATCCTGAGTATGTGCAGGCACATAAAGCAGAAAATGTCAGGACGCAGCATTATGTCACATACAACGAAGGCAAAACCGGCGATGACGTTGCCAAAAGAGAGGATGGCGGCGACGGTATCACCAATCGCGGCTGTATGACTCAGTATGGTGCCAACTGTCTCGCTAAAAACAGAGGGTATGACTGGATTAAGATTATCAAGTTCTTTTACGGGGATGATATTGGTTATCGGCAATTGCAAGGTTCATGCATCAAGCCCGTAACGATGGACAACAATGCATCATCCGCTTGTAATCTCGATAAATCGGGTGTCATCATCGATGAAAAAGACAGTTGTTTCTTGAGGACGGTGAGCAGTACCTGGCTGGAGGGCATTAAGGATGCCGGTTATAATAAGCACTATTATTATACGTATGCCGGTGCTGAGTATGAAGAAGTCGTGGGTACCTGGAACCTGAACGTGACGAGGCCCGGCAAATATACTGTATATGCGCATTATCCCAAAGATGTCGGGGCAGTGAGTACACAGGCACCTTACACCATTCGCGCGACCGGTGTGGAACATAAAGTTAATATCGACATGACCGGCAAGAGTGATTGGGTCAAACTGGGTGACTTTGATTTTGCGCAGGGCGGAGATCAGTGGGTTAAGCTTTCGGATTTGACGGGTGAGGCATATACCGATCCCAATGGCAAGCGCATTATTTTTGATGCCATTAAATTCGAAGATGTCATCAGCTGCACCAATGCCTGTCAGGAGGGTGAACAGACCTGTGAAGGCAGTGGTTATAAGGTGTGTCAAAAAGGCGGCGATGGCTGTATGGTTTGGTCAGCGGTTCAAGCTTGTCCCGAAGGTCAGGCTTGCAGCAACAATGCGTGTGCTGCCGTTAATACCTGCACCCCCGAATGCATTGCAGAAAATCTGCGTGAATGCTCTGGAACTGGCTATCACATTTGCAGCAGCGTCAATGGCTGCCTCAAATGGGGTGATGTGATTGCCTGTGACAATGGATGTGATCATGGGACATGTCAAGGTGACGCATCTGCTTGTGAGAATGAATGCGAAGAAGGTACTGCCGTTTGCGAGGACAATGGCTATAAATCATGCGGTCAGTATGATGAAGATTCATGTCTCGAATGGTCGGGCGTGACGGCCTGCAATGCAGGTGAAACCTGCGTGAATGGCGTATGCAAGGCTGATTCGGAGCCGACTCACCACGACACAAATTGTCTTACCCAGATTGATGGCCGTCCTTCGACGATTATTGATGAGACAGACGGTTGTTTTGAAAGGAATGACGGCGGAAATTGGCAGGTTATATCACAGTTTGGCTATAATCATGCGTTGTATTATGCCTATCTGATGGATCATGAGACGGTCGGAACCTGGCATTTCAATGTGACAAAAGCCGGCAAATACGACGTTTATGTCTATGTGGATGCCGGTATTGGCGGCGTGCCTGATGAAATCTCGTATGAGCTGAAAACGTCGAACAGAATGTATTACCCAAGCGTTCAGACGAAAGATGCCAGTGGCTGGGTGCTGGTGGATACGTATGCGTTGGCAGAGGGGACGGATCAATATATTCGTTTGAGTAATCAGGTTGACGGAGCCGACGATAACCAAAAACGCGTGGTTTACGATGCCGTGATGATCGTTCCGGAAGGTACAGCCATTGAGGATGATAGCAGGGACGCGAAAGCAAGTTCCTCTGACTGTTCTGCCAATGGTACGATGAATACGTCGGGAATGGGTGGTTTTGTCGCAATTCTGGCTGCTTTGGGAAGCCTGGTGGTTTTGCGTCGCCGACGTCATGAGATCGATACTTAGTGCATTGGTATGGGGCGTTGCGGGGTGTAACCCCGCAGTGGGGGTAGGCGCGTATTGTATGGGCGACCCAATGTGGTCGCCCGGACAATAGCGCCGTAGGGGGCCACAGCCCCCAACAAAACAAAAAATCCAATTTTTGAAAAATTTGAAAAACAGAGGAGATAAATATGTTTAAACGCGGTTGTTTTCTTGGTGTATTGTCGATTTTGAGTTGTATGCTCATTTCATGCGATTCAGACAATGCCCCTAAGGATCAGTGTGAGGTTGACTCTGACTGTCTGGATTTTACCCTGGATACGAGGCGAGGATGTTATCTCATTTCTGGTGTGAGAGTTTGCCAGAACTCATGTCTGGCCAGGGACGAGGGCGATAATGCACCGGTGTGTTACCAGCCGCTTTCGGCGGCTTCTGAGCCGGAACCGACTGTTTCTGTGACCGATACTTGTGCAAAAGATGAAGAGGGCAGGCTGTACTCCCTTCATAGTGAGCGTGAGTTGTGCAGTAATTACTGCAATAAAAAGACGGGTTTGTGCAAGAAACCGTGTGATTTGGATTGTACGGTTTATGATGGTCGTTCAGAGGCGTGTTTTATCATTTCTGGTGTGCCAACCTGCAAGCAGACATGCCTTGCAATCATTGCAGGCAAAAATAACCCTGTTTGTTATCTGGCAGAGACTATCGCACCCGCTGATGAACCGGATTATTCGGTTGTTGATACCTGCGCAAAAGATGACAATGGCAGCCTTTATTCGGTGGACACTGAGTATAATTATTGTGAAGATAGAGGTTGCGATAAAGCCACCGGTTTGTGCAAGGAAGCGTTGAATTGCTGTCAGGATGCTCCCGATGGAGATAGGGCGAATATTTGCGTATCTATTTCTGGCGAAATGAGCTGCAAATTCAAATGTCTCGCGAAGTCCGACGGTAAAAGTGAGCCATTTTGCCATTCCTTTGCAGGTGCTCCCAAGATGTCTATCGTTGAAGAATGCGCCAAAGACGATTTGGGTCAGCTTTATTCGGTTGAGACAACCGAGAATTCTTGCGAAAATGGCTGTAATGAAGACACCGGCCTGTGCAATGGCAAAGATGAACCTGAGGAATCATGCACCAAAGATGTGGAATGTGCATGGCCGGATTACGACTTCAGCAGGGGCTGCTTTACCATTCAGGGTAAATCGGTATGCAAGAATGCGTGCCTGTCAGACGGGACTCAAAAACCGATGTGCTATTTGCTTGGTGGAATGGTTCCCGATTATAAACCCATGCATTCGGCGGTCGAATTTTGTGCCCAGGATGACAACGGAAAGCTGTACATGACGGATATCGCGATAGATGATTGCGAGCATGGCTGCGACGAAGCCACCGGTCTGTGCAAAAAAGGCGAGGATCCGGCGACTGCATGCAATGAGGAAGACGAAAAACAGTGCAATCCTCCCGGCGGCGATCCGCAGGTTTGTACTGTGATTTCTGGCAAAAAAGGCTGCAAAGACATCTGCCATGGCAATGCTGTCGGCAAAAATGCTGCAGTCTGCTATGTTAATGGCTCGCTTGATCCGAGCGTGGCACCTCAGTATTCCATTGTCAGCACCTGTAAAAAGGATGACAACGGCACGCTCTATTCGGCTCAGAATACGAAAAATGAATGCCCCAATGGCTGTGACGAAGCCACCGGTTTGTGCAAGGACGCACCGGTTACCTGTAAAAAAGATTGTTCGCTGGATGGCGGTGATCCGAGGGTATGTGTCGTCATTTCGGGCAAAGAATCCTGTGCAACAGCTTGCTTTGGCAAAGCCGAAGGCAAGAATGATCCCGTGTGCTATCAGAATGGATCCATTGGGCCGCAAGCGCCTTACTATTCCATTATAGATACCTGCAAAAAAGATGATATTGGGACGCTGTATTCGGATGGGAACGAAGAACGGACAAAATGTGACAATGGCTGCGATGAAAAGAGCGGTCTGTGCAAATCTGATAAACCTGTCTCGGATTGTGAGGCAAATTGCGGCAGCTTCGTCGGGGCACGTCCTAAAACCTGTGTCGTCATTTCAGGCAAGGAAGACTGCAGAGACAAATGTTTTGGCGATAAAGAAGGAGAGAATGCGCCGATTTGCTATAAAAATGGTTCTACAGATCCCTCGGTGACACCTTACTATTCTTTAGTTGATCATTGTGCTAAGGATGATAACGGCAAACTCTATTCAGATAGCACGGATAAATCTGAATGCAGTGGTGACTGCGATAATACAAGTGGTTTATGTAAATAAGGTACGCGGCCTATCGCCCGACGGGCGATACGGCCTGCGCAGCGGGCAGCAGAGACGTGCTGACCGCCCGTCTCTCTGCTGCCCGCCAAAACCGCTATTTTGCTATGCAAAATACGCGGTTTTTTATATATTTGCTGTCTCATCTGTGGGGATGATTTAAACCGATTGTTAGCGCCTTTCGAGGCGGCAGTACCCGAAAAGAGCGAGATTGAATATCATGAGTGCAGAAAACCATCGTTATAGTGTGTGGGTGGCTGTTGTACTGGCACTGATCTGTGTCGGTATCGGTGCAGGTATCGCTTACTTGTTATTGGGGCTCCAGTCTTCCGATAATGCCCCTCAGGCAGAACCTAACGCGATTGTTCAGCCGCAACCGGGAAGTCAGAATAATACAACTGAAAATATCGGTAATACGGTCGATACAACTGTCCCGGAGGCAGAGCAGGACGTTGATCAGCCTCCCAGGAAAACCGACAAGAAAAACATTCCCTCCAGGGGTTCATCACAACCAAGACCAAAAGATGCAGATCTCGAACTGCCTTTTTAAGTCATGATTCTGCCCTGGGGCATACTCTGGTCGCCCATGACCTTACAAAACCGGGGTAGGAGGCAACAGGCAGAAGGCAGGGGAGAATTGGCAATGCGCAATTGAATGACAATGCCTAAAGTTAGACTTTGAAGCTAAAGAAACAATATTCTTTAGAAATATCACAGAGAAATTCACAATCATTGCGCATGGGATATTGCGAATTGAAAGCCCCTTGGCGGGTTTCGGGGCAGCGCCCTGGCTGATTAGTTACAAATACAAACTATCCGGACAGAGGAGGATTTATGTCAAATTGTCAGAAATCTACAGGAATTACGGGAAAACAACTCATCCTCATCTGTGTGGTGGCAATGATTTTGGGCATGGTGGGGACTTATCTCGTTTTTATGCAAATGCCCAAAGGTGAAGAAACGCTGGCTCATGCAGAGGAACCTGCAATTCCTGCAGCTCCCGTGAATGCAGAAACTGCGGCTCCCGTGAATACAGAAACTGCAGTTCCGGGCAATGCAGAACAAGTGCCCGCAGGTGCTCCGGAAGCAGCCGAACCGCCGAAAGCAGAAGCGGTACCCGAGACGGCTAAACTTTTAGATCAGCACGAGCCGACGGATTTCGAGCGCGCATTCCCCGATTTGCCCAAAAAGCCCGTGAGAGCGAATGCATCCGGTCCGCTCGACAAGGACTACGAAAAAGGCAGATACGGTGAACTCGTTCACGTGGCTGAATTCCCTTATATTCATAAGCATATCCTCATGGATATTAACAGCATGCCCATCGTTGAAATCGATGATGTCCTCAAACAGGGCAGCAGCGAACAGATGTACGCTTATATCCTCGAAAAGCTACAAAACAACAGTTGCAAGACGAATGCCGAGGATTTTGTCATCGCATCGAACGAAAATTTACTCATGTTCCAGACCAAACTCGAACAAATCGGATACAAAAAACTGTTCGATGTCATGTACGACAAACACCTCAACGCCAAGAACTGCAAGGGCAATAAGAAGTTCACCGCATGGGGCAGCGTCGATATGACCACTTCCGATAAGGATCCCGAAACCGGCGAAAAAATCCCTTCCAGGGGCCTCATGTGTGATAATGGCAATTTTAAAGATTATGATCACATGCAGGATATCAGCCTGTTTACACATATTCGCCTTATCGATGGCAAACTGGCCTTTAAAAATGTGACTCTGACCTGGTCACATTTCTTTAGTCATTACAAATACCTCGAAGGCTATGACATGGATCCGAACATGCTCATTGCCATCGATGGCAAGGTGACACGCGGTGAGAACCTGCTTTACAACCTCGCTGGCACGCTTCCTCTGGGCACGAGTACCGAAGAAAAACGGGATGATCTGGTCGAAGCTATCTTTAAAGGCAAAGTATTCCATATTGTTTACGGCAGATACATTCCAGACGATGGCCGCCTCTATCTGGTGCTTTCTTTCCGCACCTACTCGCTCAGCGATATGCGCAAAGCCTGCCCCGCCATGAACAAATATCCTTTCTCGACGCCCTACACGCTCCCCGAAAATCTGCGCGCCATCATTTCACCCTTTACGTCGAAGGACGACCCCCGCATCAAGGCCAATAGACCTGAACCCGAGTTCAACATAGAAGAGATGCTGCCATTTTAGCGTTTTGTGCATGAATCTTTGATTTTGTGGATACGCACCTATCGCCATTCGGCGATACGGCTTGCGAAAACCGCTATTTTGCTTTGCAAAATACGCGGTTTTATTTTTTTTATTTTTTTATTTGACACCAGTCCCCATTGCGCGTATAAGCCTCCCTCGCCAACGGGGTTGAAAGAAACCTTGGGGCAGATTTGAAAATCGAAGAAGAGAGAGAATAAAAGCAGAAGTGCGAGCCTAAATAAAAGAGGATCTGCGAGCAGATACCTCAAGATGCGAGAAGCATCAAATAAGAAAGAATAATGAAGACGTGATTCGTCACGTCTTTGTATATA
>JAGACY010000164.1 GCA_017613855.1 Pseudomonadota bacterium | reverse complement strand
AGTGTGCTGTTGCCGCAGGTTTTCTCACATTTGGACTTGCCCTGCGCGTCGAGTTCGCACCGCCACAATGGTTCATTCATACAAAATTGTGAGCAGCCATCACCCGGGGTGCGGTTGCCGTCATCGCATGCTTCGGTACCGTCAATTTGACCATTGCCGCACAAAATCGAGGTACAGATGCTCTTGCCGTCCGTGGTCACACAAACATAATTGGGCTCAATTTCACAAGTCGAAGAACAGCCATCGCCGTTCTCCAAATTGCCGTCATCGCATTTCTCATGATCCGTCTGAACCGTACCATCACCGCAAACATTCACGCGTTTACATTCCGCCGTGCAGCCGGGGTACTGATCCGATGTATCCGCGCCGTCATCGCATTCCTCGCCATTTTCGATGTCTATCTCATCCCAAAGACCATCGCCGCAATAATGTGCGAATTTGCAGCTTGGGGTACATCCGCCCTCACCATAGGGAACGGCATAATCACCTTCGTCGCATTCTTCCTCGCCTTCGACGGTTTGATTGCCGCAGCCTTCGGGAATGCAGTCCTGACCGGCCTCGAGGCAATTGAATCCCGGTTCGATCGTCGTACAGTCGGCTGAACAACCGTCACCATCGTCGGTATTGCCATCGTCACAGGCTTCGCCCAAATCGAGTTCACTGTTGCCACACAAGTTTTCATGGCAGCCATCTCCTGAGCAGCCCTCATTGTGGCAGTCGGAAGAACAGCCATCGCCATCGTCCGTATTGCCATCGTCGCATTCTTCACCCGTTTCAACTTTGCCATTGCCGCATTTCGGCTTGGTGTCAGGCTCTGGCTCAGGCTTCGGTTCGTCTTCTCCCTTTTTGGTGCATGCGCCGCCCGAAGACGGGCATGTGTAGCCTTCTTCGATTGCAGAACAATCGGCAGTACATCCGTCGCCGCTTTCGGTGTTGCCATCATCGCATGCTTCGGTGCGTTCGACCGCCTGATTTCCGCACGTCGCATTCACTGTCGATCCGACGCTGCTCGAATCATCGCTGCAGCCGACAAAACAGACTGCTCCCAAAGCCGCTAAAAATAACCATTCCTTTGACATTCTCTCCTCCCGTGTCAGGACAATTAAACCGTTCGGTATCATAGCATAAAATGCGGGAGAAAGAATGGTCTTGTTCGAATTCGTGGGATGGTAACGATTTCACCGGGGCCTTGCTTATAAGGTGTGATTCGTTATTCACCAGGACGCATGCACGCGTTGAATTCGCAATGCGCAATTCGCAATTATTGGGGCATGCTCAAGATAATGACTAAAGAATTTTGGTATTTGATTTATAGAGGCAGTGAATAGTGAATAGTGAATTGACCTGGGCAAGAGGGGAAATCGCTGCATCTATGAACAAGCTTGTTTTATGATGTTGGCGCGGGCTACCTGCGGTACGCCCTGCGCAGGCGGCTATCTGCGATACGCCGCCTGAACTTTTTTAAACAATCACACCGGGATCAATGTGCCAGAATAAATTTGGCAATATCCTCGATGATTTCTTCCCTGACATGCGAAGGTACCATGTAGTCCTCCGCAGCATGAATATAAACCGTATTTTTGGATGGCATCAGAAAATGATTCGTTTCTGGATATAATTTGGATTCCATCGCAGGATGATTTTTTAATAATTCTTTATACCGAGCAAAATCACCATCGGCAAGCACCTGCATATCATTGGCACCCTGCAATAATAATGTTGGTATCTTCAGCTCAGCATACAAGGCTGGATCGATATATTTGTCAAAGGTTTTGATATAATAAACATTGGCACCTAAAACATTCTGATTATCCGGTGCGTTTTGTATATTCGCATCCAGAGCCTTGAGATCGGCAATGTCTTTATTTACCTTTTGGCGCTGCTCATCTGTGAGTATGCTTTCTGCCTCTTTAAGCTGTCGTTCGGTCTGCTGAATCAACGTTTTTAAGAGTGGCGTGGTTGAACCGGCGGCAGATATCACACCTCGAAGCGAGGGATTTTCGTGTGCAATGGCGGGGATGAGCATACCGCCCATCGAATGTCCAAGTACAAAGACTTTGTCATTGGCAAGTTGTGGGTCTTCCTGAACCAGACGAATTGCTGCATTGACATCGTCGAGTACTTCGTCGCGTACGGTAAGATGCGTCAGATCTTCGGGTCTGCAGTCGGCATCAGTCCGCATGGCAAGTGTACGCTTTGTGTATCTCAGCACGGCAATGCCGCGCTCGGCCAGGCCGTGGGCAATGTCTTTAAAAGGCTTGTTTGGCCCGATGGTTTCGTCCTTATCGTGTGGGCCGGAACCGTGGACCAGTATGACTACCGGTGGTTTTTCGACGTTTCTGGGCATCGTCAGGTAGCCATCCAAAGCACAGCGGTCTTTTCCCGACACGACGACGATCGATTCCTTGTATTTATCCGTCAGTGCGGGGGCATCCTCGTCACGGATAGCTATTTCGCCTGCAGGCGCGGCTTTGGGTTGATCCTGATTGGCTTTGGCATCACCAGGTTGTTCTTTTCCGGCGCGGATGTTTCCGGGTAAAGCCTGACTTTCATCCGGCAAAAAGTGCAGTCCTGCAATCTTGCCGTCGGCATTGTAGCTCAATCGCGTGACAAGTGTTGTCTTGCTGTATTTCTCGACGACATCGTAAACTTTTTGTCCATTGGTTTCGGCATATCCGGTGCGAATAAAGGACTGATATTCACCAGCGTTACCAATGAATTGTGTGACCACTGCTTTGAACTGAGTTTGTGAAAAGCCATTTGTCACGCTTTTGTCAAACAAATTATAAGCTTTGTCGTATTCGCCGGCACGCATGCATGCCGTGAATTCTTCGGGGGTATTGCACTGCATATTTTCTCTATCGGCATTTGGCGCTGCTTCGGCTCGAATATTTCCGGGCAATGCCTGACTTTCATCCAAAAAATATAATCCATCAATCTTGCCTTCGGCATTGTAGCTCAATCGCGTGACGACGGTGCCCTTGGCATATTTTTCGACGACATCGTAAATCTTACTGCCTTGGTGTTCTGCATATCCCGTGCGAACGTATGATTGATATTTACCGGCATTGCCATTAAATTGTTTGATAAGCTCGCGGAATTGCGATTTTGAAACATTATCCGTCATTGTTTTATCAAACATACCATAGGCTTTGTCGTATTCGTTGGCTCGCATGCATGCCGTGAATTCTTCGGGGGTATTGCACTGCATATTTTCTGCGGCTGCTTTAACATCTTCTGAGTTTTTTGAAGTACTGCATCCTATTTGGACGAAGCAAATAACGGCGGCAATACATAATAAGATTCTCAATGATGACATGGGCGTTTCTCCATAGTGTTTTGATTAGGCACTGTTGTACGAAAGTGGATAGGTTGTTCGCCGATAATTGCCACTCTGGCTTAGAGCATAAAGCTTAGCGCTTAGAGAAGGTTTCTTTCACTCTAAACTCAAAGCTCTAAGCGATGCTCAACACAGTGGCCGTACATAGCCAAAAGATAAGGGCAGGGGGTTATTCTTTTACAAGTTCGCATGAGGATATATCTGTTGCATAATCGTCACAGACGTAGATGGCCTTCCAGCGATAATAGGGATTGAAGATCACGTCACAACCGTATTCAGTATAGCATCCCCATTCGTTTGGAGATATTATTTTGGGGGAGGCTCCGGCAAGTTTGTCGCGGCTGAGGTAGAGCGTCACATTCTTGTTGGAATCGCCGTCGCCTAAGTAAGGTGATACCGCAAGATCAGCGGTCATGGTAAGAAATGAAAGTGGTTGATAGTCAAAATCGCCTGGAGCTGTCAGGAACAGATGCTCTAGATTGGGGGAGCCCTCTAAAAAGAAAAACTCAAAATGATTTGCATTGGGTAAAACGAGCGTTTTTATATTATAATTGCCCAAAAGTGATGCACTCTCTAAAACTTGAATGTTTTTGAGTACGACTGTTTGCAGCTGATTACAATAATGAATATTGTGCTGCGCTCCCAAATAGGTCAGATTTTTAAAACTGTTTAAATCACTGACAGTTTCTATTTCTCTCGTGTTAATTGGATATAGCTCGCCAATTCCGGGTGGGGGGATCAATGTAACTTCATCGGCTTCTTTCTTTGAAATACATTCATCCTTATTGGTATCCCAGCCTGAATAATGAAGAACATATTTTTTCATGATGGGATCGATGAACGTCAGACATCCATTTTGATATAATGGTTCACACTGATGTGTTTCTTTATCCCAATAAGTAGCAGGCGGACAGGGTATTGTGCATTGTGATGGGCAAATATCAGCGGTTTCGGGCCTGGCAGGACTGCATGGTACGCCTTCGTATGCTGTACCCAGTGAATTGCAGATAACCGCACCGCCATTTTCGCAGCCTTCATATTCGGAGGTACAGCAAAAACCTGTGCCCGGTTCACATACGATTTCGAGGCATTGGGTACCGTCATGGATAAATCCGGGTTTGCATTTATCCGGCTTCGCTGGCTCATCAGGCTTCCCAGGCTCATCGGGGTTTCCGGGTTCATCATGCTTCCCAGGCTCATCGGGTTTTCCTGGCTCATCGGGTTTTCCTGGCTCATCAGGTTTCCCAGGTTCATCCGGCTTTCCAGGTTCATCGGGGTTCCCAGGTTCATCGGGCTTGACGGGATCATCCGGCTTGACAGGATCGCCTGGGGCAGAGGGATTGCCGGAGGGAAGATCGTCGATATTAACTGCTGTGATTTGATATTCATCACAGGCATGCAGCGTGAGAACTGCAGCCAGTGATATACAAATGATGATACTTTGAATGTCTTTTGTTCGGAACATAATATAGAAAGTAGTTTATTCTGTATATTTATATTCGACGGGCGTTACGAAATCGATGCCGGTAACCGTAAAGGCATGATAATTTGTCGATGCATGGGTGACGTCTGCTTCGATATCGTAATCGGCGGGTAATGAATAATTGGCAGGATAAAGCTCCACGGGCTTATTCTCATCGTTTTTAACCGTTATGGAATTGCAGTACATGCGTTTTTTTCCGTCTTTGAATTTCCCTTCCCCAAGGGTGGAATGCGTTGTGGACGTGATGGTGACTTTGTCCGGGTCGAAATGAAGCACGCGCAGTAAACCAATGCCGGAGCCGCCATTGTGGTGCGAATGGTCGCACAATTTCTCGGGTTCTTCATTTTCCTTGCCTTTGTTTTTTACAAACAGCTCTTTGTAACCATTTTCTTCCTGATAGTCGACGACGAGTTCACCAAAGACGTTTCCTGCCTTACCTTTGTTGAGTCTGAAGAAAGATCCGTTAATATGTCCGTTGACGACCAGAATAATATTGTTATGGCGTGAAGTGAGCTGCTCGTAAATTTCCTTGCCGCCCAGGGCATCTTTGTTAAATCCGTTAGATGTAGCTTCATCGACGCCGGCATAGCCGGTATTCCCGTAATAGCCTTTATCGTTGGGTTTGGGATTCTTGATACATGACTTGGGATTGAGATTGGAATGTGTCTCAATAATGATTTTATAGGGAGGTTTTCCTTCTGCTTTCCTCTTATTTTCCATGGTTTTTATGATTTCATTGGCCTCTTTAATCACACCGCTGCGAGGCGCATATTCGAGCGCAATGACTAAGAAATCAATACCACCGGCATTGAATGTAATGT
>JAGACY010000163.1 GCA_017613855.1 Pseudomonadota bacterium | reverse complement strand
GTGAATAGCTAGAAGAAACTCGCGAGACCCGTTTCGAGGAGTTGGCGCGTCATGCGGAACAGTTTATCTGCCGTGAGTGGGTAAGCGGCTGCGGGGCGATTGAGTCTTTTGAGAATGCCGGGCATTTGTCTGGCATCGAGAATGTCGGCGACGAGATCCGTTGCAATTTCATGGAGTTTTGCAAAATCATGCTCATCCGTAATGGCAAAAGCCAAAAATACCGGCAGAATCGACCCGAGTTTATCCTCACCACCTCTGAGTTTGGGCAGAATCTTTGAAGCCATGCAGAAATCGCCCTGAGCAGCCCATGTACTTTGTGCCTGCGTGAGATAGTCGAGAATTTCCCGGACGGTGCGATACCCAAAGTGAAGGTTTTCGGGCCTGAGAATGCGATGCATCGTCATCAGTGCGGGCTTTGCATCTTCGAATCCGGGCCAGTCATGGCAGACGCGTGCGTAGTCCATCTCATTGAATTCCATGACGAACGCGCGATCGAGCACCTTGGGCGAGAAAGAGAATGTCGTCTCGTCGACATTGACTGTACCGATGATGGTGAGGTTCGGCGTGAATGAAATTCGCGGGGGAATGACGCGGTGCCAGTCGGCGCCGTTGATGACATCCTCGAGATTGACCGGCATTTTTTTGAGCATCATGCCTGAATTTGCGGCCGACAGGTAGTGGTAGGCAAGTGTCCATGATTTATCCATCTTTCCGATGTAGAGCTGCTCATGAACGCTGTCTTCCTTGCCGATCTCGCTCTTGGGGGCACTGACCGTCCACAGCGGCCGGTTGAACGGATGTACTGACGACAGCTCACCCATGATGATATTATCCTGATGAATTGTGGTCGGGCATTCCATCAGACTGAGAATATCGGCGAGATAGTATTCGACGCGGGCGAGGTTGAGCTCATCGAGGATGATAAAATGCCTCGGGGCGGCGTCGCCGTATGCTAGGAATTCGAGATAGGCATGCATGGCCACGAGGGTGGCCGCCGTCGGATAGTAAAGCCCCGTCAGGGGATTGTAATATCCCCAGATCTTTTGCGGATCTGTCCAATCGGGCCTGACCGGCAAAAAGGCGACGCGGTATTTCATCACGTCGTTGATATTTGAATTCTGCAGTTCTTCTTCGGAAAAAGCATCTTCCGGCTCGCGGATGTCGATATATTCCGAGCCATCTTCACCAAGAATATCGGGCACGATCCCATTTTTGGCGAGTGTCATTTTGAAGGCTTGCGCAGAACCCTCGCTACTGTACGAAAGTCCTGTGAATTTGCCATCTTCGGGCATGCCTGCGGCGATACCGGCTGCGATGCGCCTGGCAAGCTGCGTTTTGCCCGATCCGCTGATACCGGACAGCAGCATAAACGGCTTTGTTACGAGCGCAGTCACGAGGGATTGAACAACACCACGTCTTTCACGAATCATAGATGTCCTTGGGGATGGTGCAGAGAGACGCTCGAGGGAACGTCTTATCATAGAGGGTTGTTGAGAGACGTTCCATGGAACGTCTTTACATAGGGAATATTTTATCACAAGTGGATTGATTTGGGGATGAATAACGCACGTACAGATGGTGATTTCATAGAGATGTTCCACGGAACGTCTTTACCGGGGGATTGGATAAATGGGTGTGTTGTGTGGTGCGGGCTATTGGCTTTGCCAATACGCCCGCATTTGCGCCCGGCTATTTCATTGAGCGACGTGCGAGTTGCGCGTCTTTTCAATGAAATACGCCGGGCGGCGCTGCGCGCATTTGTTCAACGCGTGGAATCGGCGATCCAGACGGACAGGTTGACCCATGGGCGCGTGTCGGCGTCGAGTGCGCAAAAAGCCTGTGCCGATTGCCCGGGCAGTAGAGTAAGTGGATGATCGTCGCGTCTTGTGCGGTTTTCCTGAAGCAAACAATGCTGTGGTTTGACTTCATCGGTGGTAAAAATCACATTCGAAAACGTGCGATCGGAGTGATTGGTCAGCGTCATTTCGGCGACGGTATAGCTGCTTGAGCCGGTCAGAGCAACATTGGTCAATTTAGGTTGAGATATTTCGACGGCATTTTCGAATTTCTGGATAGAATCCTGGCGAAACATCTCGGTTGAAATCCAGTAGGCGCGCAAATCCTCGCATGATGCATCATTTTTCGTGCAAGCCAGGGTGAGTGATTCGAAAGCATCGGTGAGCTTAAGGGCGTCGATATTATTCCAGAAATTTTGGATTTTAAGGGGTTCTGTAAAAAGTTTTTGGATGTTTGAACGCAGAATGTATGAATTATCCCCATTTCGTTCGATGATGATTCGAATTTGCCGCTGACGTGACTTTTGATCGTATGCGGTATCCAAAGCCTCGCCCCATGCATTTTTTTGTTCATCCGGTGTCATGGTATCGAGATGCGGTGGTGCAGGTACATTAGGAACGACGGGATAGGTCTGTAAAAAAGTATAGGCGCGTGCGCCGGTCTGATCGATTTCGGTGACTGGCGGCACGGTATGGTCGTAAAAACAATGGGTATGTTTTGCAATAAAAGTGGCGACTGCTGTGGCTTTTGGGCGATGCCATACAGGGATTTGTGTGAGCAACGTCTGCTCTAAATCATGAAAAGCCTGTTTTTCGGATGGGGAGAGATAATTCTGGTAATCGGTCCATACCATCCAGTTTGGGAGCGTGCCTCGGCTGAAACGGCACAAATGGAGTGCGGTATCGACGGGGATAAATTGGTCGAGCGCATGATCGGCAGGGCCGGGGGTGACAGGAATGTCCGTGTTCTGACAGGAAGTGGATAAAACAAGTAAGGCCGAGGCGAACCCCGGCCCTAATTTACGGAACCACGACATCGACATGATCGTATTTTTGAAGCTCATCAGAGGTGGCTTTAATGGTTGCCTGGCAGGAAACATTAAAGCAAGAGTAGATATTAACTTTTCGTTTTAGGCCTCTGAGATAAGCTTTTGCGCCTTTTTTGACGCCATTTTTTTCTCCGATGCCATTGATTTTGACATCGGCAATACCATCACCTCGAGGTGTGACGAGAACGATCGTGCCCATGACGGTTTTTTCGGCGCTGATATCATCCTCATCATCAGGTTTTGGAGGCTTAACAGGACAGCAATTTTGTCCTTTTTTGCATTTATCAGCGGGTACGCATTTGGGTCTTGGGCCTTTTTTGACTTCGACTTCGACGCAAACGCCGTCTTCGCAAGTCATATTGTCATCCGCACAAGGTTTTGTGGCGCTGCATTCCGGCTCGGGTTCCGGTGGCGGCGGGAGCTCGAAAGAAGCTCTGATGGTGTAGCTGCTTTTTCCTTCATGCGTTTTAAGCGAAATGAAATAGCGATCTTTTTTGACTTCAAATTTGGGGAATTCGTAGACATTTTGATCATGTGATGTGCTCATCGTATGGAGAGGTCTTCCGAATCCATCCATGACGGTGGGTTCGATGATGACATCGGAAGGTTTATCTACGAACAGGCTGACTTGAATGAGTCCATCCTCGGGCGGAATGAAATAAAACCAATCTTCATTGTCGCCAGTAGGTGCAGAGATATCATCGACTTTATCGGTATTGACCAGAAGTTGAGAAGCTGAGTCACGAGAACCGTCATGTCCGGTATTTGAATTGTATTCGACCTCATGATTGCAAGCAGTAAAAGACATGGCGGCAAAAAACGCTAAGATCCAAATGTGTGTTTGCCTGAACATAATCTTACTCCTGGAAAGGGTGAACGTGATGGGGAAACGTAAAAGTTCCCACGACATTATACATAAAAAGTGCCAAAATTAAAAAAAAGCGAATTGATGTTACATAGCACTGCCCGCCCAAAGATATTCATCAGTCATTTTCTTTGGGTCGAGCAGAAATTTGCCATTTAGCAATGATTAATCAGGAGATTTAATGACGAATTTAGTCGCTTTTTTAAGGTCTTTACTGGTTGCATTGGTAACCGCAAGACAATTGGAATCATTGATGGTTTTGACCTGGAATCGTCCGCCTTCGAGGACTTGTCCCCCGATGTAGATATCTCCGACAGCGCCTTCATGGACGCCGTCTTTTCTTCCGGCTTTGAGTTTAATTTGTGTGTATTTGCCTTTAGGCGTGATGCCCATGAGTTCAGCTTCAATCTTGGTATGGTGACCTTTGATATCAGCGCAGATGGGTTTTAGAGGTGCGCTTTCATTCGAGACGGCAGCCGTTTTCTGATTGACGGCATGCACTTCATTATTGTAGGCGACCCCGCCGCCGCCACCGCCTGTATTGACGATAGTTGGGCCTGAATTTCCACTTGAGCTTGAAATGCCGCCGGCTGCTGCAGTCGGGAGCACGACGCCGCCTCCTGCTGCAGAGGGAAGCACGACGCCGCCATCTTCGGATGCGCCACCAGGAGCAGCACCACCGCCTCCGGGCGCCGCACCGGGTGTGACAGCACCGCCGGATGCACCACCAGGCAAAGGAATCGCGCCAGGAACAGCAGGTGCCGGTGGTGGGGGAGGAGGAGCACCTTTCCCGTTCAATTCTGCATCGGGATCGAGATATGCGTCAAACGTGGGTGCACTCGTGGGTGCAACAAATCCATCGTAATTACCTTCGAATTTGACGTTCATCGAGTAAATGGAACGTCCGCTTTCGGCTTTAACCTTGATAAAATGCAGGCCGGATTCTGGGGTAAAATGCCTAACTTCGCCGGTTGCACCTCCTGTATCGCGTGATTGCACTTCGATCGGGATACCAAATCTATCATAGATGCCGACTTCGACATTAAAGACTTCGAGGGGAGCATCCCAGAAAGTGTTGACAATAATGTCTCCGGGGCTTGGTACGAAGATCATTTTCCAGTCAATTTCATCGCCGGCACTGGGATAGATTTCGTCGCTGGTCACCTCATCGATTTGAATCTCGATGGCGCCGGCACGATAGGCATCGTCGTCAATGTCGGTTGTACAGCCAGTGGCCAGAGCAATCGCGGGAAAAAGAATTAAAGCAAGTCGTTTGGTCATTTTTTTGGATAGCTTTGTCATGTTTTACCCCAAATCAACTCAAGGAATCGACACACTTCTATTTTAACAGCAAACTCGCTTGCATGTCAAAGTATAGCGCGCATTTTTGAGTGTCAGGCCATATCAGATTGATTGGAACCTTCGGGAGGCGGCAGGGGTTGACTGGATGGTTCGACGTGCAATGATTCGAGCAAAGGAAAGCTTTTTCCCAGATTTTTGAGATCCAGTGCTTCGAATTCGTAGGAAAGACGGGCATATTTATTACATGGAATTGCATGGCAAAATGCGATAGCTGCGGCAGCCCGACGATAGCAATAAATATAATCCTTTGGTCGAATTATTTTTCCATTTTCAAACAACAACCCTGTTTTGATGCTCAGCGGCTGCTTATAAATGTTGGCATAGTGCAGTATTTCCCTGCCCAATAGGTCGATGGGAACGACCTGATGCCCGCTGAACATGAGATGTCTGTTGAGAGCAATGAGGATATTGGAGCTTGAACTGATAAAGAGCGGATAGTTACCGACGTAAATGAGATAGAGCCCCGAAGTGCGATTCGCCGGAAGCGTGGCAGAAAAGAAGGGGCCAAACCATTTGACGACCCAGCTTCGGGGGCCGGCATACGGATCTTCCAGAGGAGTTTGAATTTCAGGTGTGATGGGTACTTCACCAGGGGCAGACAGAACCGGATTTTCAGCCAGTTCATTGGGAAGGCCTTTTTCATCCGGCCCTACCACCATAAATTCATGTACCTGACTAATCCCAATATTTCTTTTAGCCATGACATCCCCTTGATTAGAGGCAGAACAATCCTCAAGTAAAAATGACTGACACGTCACAAATATGCAAGCGATAAATGCAATTAGCTATATGCAATGTGCAGTTGGCAATGGGGAGCATTTTAAAGGGTATGCCTGCATTGGATATTCGTGCAGGTTCAAAATTAGCAAAAAAAAAACCGCCCAAAACGGGCGGTTTTTTTAGCGAATGATGCTCAATTATTTCACGGCATCTTTCGCTGCATTTTCGGCTGTTTCCGGATCAAATCCTTGTTTAATGAGGTCTTGTTTGATGGATTCGATCAGGGCTTTCTTTTCGGCAGCAGGATCAGCTGGTGCAGCTGCAGGTGCGGG
>JAGACY010000162.1 GCA_017613855.1 Pseudomonadota bacterium | reverse complement strand
GGATAATGGAGTGTCCCCCCCCCAAAAATTGCAGCGGCGTATTGGCGCAGCCAATAGCCAACTGCCGCAAGCCGTATGCGCAAGCATAGGCGCGCTCAACATGCCTTTCAATTATCCTTCTAATCTGCTAGATAGAAGGCACGCGCGAATGCGTGGGATTTTCTGTGTTTTCAATGGGGTATAATTATGAAAAATAGGTTACCGCTGTTCATGTGTTGTCTTTTTTTGCTGGCCGGATGCAGTGATTCAGATTCGAACGGAAAACATGAGAATAAAGTTGAGTGCGATAACAGCTATATTACAGCCTGCAATGATGCATTAACAGGTTATACGGTATGCCGTGTGGGCGTCATTACCAATATTGACTGTGAAATCGGCCAAACATGCAATCCTGCCACAAAATCATGTGAGGCTGCGCAACCAAGCCAGTGTGATGCGAATACCGCCCCGGTCTGCAACGGCAAAAATGCACGTAAAATATGCCAAAGCGGCCAACTTGTCGATGATCCCTGCCCCGAGAATACCGAATGCAGCGAAGCGACAGCGACTTGTGAGCCTGTGCAGCCTCCTGCCGGCGAATGCGACGAAAACACAGCACCTGTTTGCAGTGGCAAAAATGCGCGAAAAATATGCAAGAGCGGCCAACTTGTCGATGATCCCTGCCCCGAGAATACCGAATGCAGCGAAGCGACGGCGACATGTGAGCCTGTGCAGCCCCCTGCCGGCGAATGCGACGAAAACACAGCACCTGTTTGCAATGGCAAAAATGCGCGAAAAATATGCAAAAGCGGCCAACTTGTCGATGATCCCTGCCCCGAGAATACCGAATGCAATGAATCGACGGCAACTTGTGAGCCCGTGCAGCCCCCTGCCGGCGAATGTGACGAGAATACCGCCCCGGTCTGCAACGGCAAAAATGCACGAAAGATATGCAAGAACGGGTCATTGATAGATGATCCATGCCCGGCAAATACCGAATGTAACGAAGCGACGGCGACCTGTGAAGCTATTTCGGCGCCTCCAAGCGGCGAATGCGATGGATCTTTTAACGAAACATGCCCCGATTCCAAACACCACACCTATTGCAAAGAGGGACAGGTTGTCACCGAGGAATGCAAATCCGGTACAATCTGCAATCCAGAGTTGAAAGATAAAAAATGCAAGACACCTGCTGTCAGCGACAAATGCGATCCATCTTCATTTTCTGAATCATGCTACGGTACGTCAGAGGCATTGACCTGTGAAGATGGCAAAGTCCAAAAAGTTGATTGTGTCAAAACATGGGGCAAGGGTTATCAATGTGACATTGTAGAAAACTACAATGATTCAGGCAATGATGTGGCACTATGCTATTCCAAGAAAGAAGAATGCAGTACCGCCGGTGACAGTTATACTGAATGCATTTTTGAGACCGAGAACGGATACGATCAACATTATACCATCACATACGTATGTGTCGAAGGCAACCTCGGCTATCATTATTATTATGCCTCCGAAGAGAAGTGCGCACATAAGTGCAATAAAGACAAAACTGCCTGCAGCGATTAATTGTTTGCTTGCAAAAAGTCCCATTTTTTCGTAAACACCGCCCTGTTTTCGAGGCGGTGTTTTTTTGCCTCTTTCATTTCTTTTTTTGAGCCACGCCCTATGGACGACCCCCTAAGTTATCACTTATCCATTTTATAAATCCGAGGAAGCGTCTCAAAAACCTGTCTTCCTCGATGAGGAAGACCATGCCCATTTTAACCCGATGGCAGTTTGCATTTCCGTTATGTCCGGAGCGCAATTTTTACAATTTTGCCTCTATGACAGATAAAGGAAATGCCTATGCACGAAGAAACACCACACAAGATTTCAATTGACGACCTTTGGGAGATCTGGCCGACGCTCGACGACGAAGAACGCGTCGAGTGGTTCAACCAGTTGGAGCATGAGGATGCCGAAGATTTCTTCTCTTCGATCCCATGTGAAGATCAGGCCGAAATGTTTATTGCGATGCCCGATCGCGACCGCAAGCACTGGATGCGCGAACTAGCACCCGACGACGCCGCCGACGTTTTGCAGCTCATCGACGATGAGGAGCTTCGCGGTAAATTAAAATCGCATTTGCAGCCGAGTGTCCGTAAAGAAGTCGATGCGCTCATGGCCTACAAAGAGGACGAGGCCGGTGGTCTGATGAGCCCGCGTTTTGCACGCTGCCGTCCGGAAATGACCACCGACGAAGCCATTCTCTACGTTCGCCGCCAAATGCGCGAAGAACTCGAGACGATCTATTACATCTACGTACTCGATTCGCAGCAGCATCTGATGGGTGTCGTTTCATTCGAAGATTTGCTCAAATCGGGCGATAACAAGAAAATATCCGATATCATGGAGACCGACCTGACGACCGTCGACGAAGACATGGACCAGGAATCGGTTGCCCTTTTGTTTGCCCGTGAAGACTTCTTCGCCCTGCCCGTCGTTGACAGCGACAACGTCATGAAAGGTATCATCACCATCGACGACATCGTCGATGTCGTCCAGGAAGAGGCCACCGAAGATATCCAGAAGATGGGTGGTATGGCGGCCCTCGACAATGACTACCTTCAGTCGACGTTCCGCGAACTGTATTCCAAACGCGTTGTTTGGCTCATCGTCCTGTTCTGCTGCACCATTATTACGACCAAAGTCATGGATTTCTATTCCTCGGCAATGGAATCGGCCATTATTCTGGGCGTCTTCGTACCGCTCATCATGGCATCGGGCGGCAATACCGGTTCGCAGGCAGCCACCCTGGTCACGCGTGCCATGGCACTGGATGAAATCAAGCTTCGCGACGTTTTGCGAGTCTTTAAACGCGAGCTCATCGTCGGCGGCGGTCTCGGCGCGACACTGGCCATTTTGGGCTTTATCGTCGCCACTGCAGCCTATTTCCTTGGCATGGTTCCCAGTGACAGTTCATACGCCTCTTTTGCGGCAACCATTTCCATCAGCGTCGGCGTACTCGTCATCTATGGTTCACTCGTTGGCTCAATGCTTCCCTTCCTGCTCAAACTGTTCCACGTTGACCCGGCAAGTGCCTCAGCCCCTTTCGTGACGACCATTTTGGATGCATCGGGCATTATTATCTATTTTACAATCGCCAAATTTTTATTTTTGTAGCAGCGCTTTTCGGCCTGATTGGCCGAATACGCGCTTGCCGGCACACGCTATTTGACTTATTGGTCAAATACGCGTGTGCATTTTTTTGTGCTCATGCAAAAGGTGTATTCCATGAGAAAAGCCCTTCTTTTCATATTATTTTGTATTGCAATCTATATGAATGGATGTGATTTGTTCGCATCTACAATCGTTGCAATGAACATTGAGGCTGCTCAAGAATCGGCAAATGTCAAAAAAACAGAAATTATACTTAAAAATATAAAGACGACTATTCTGCAATATCGTCTTGAATTTAACACTCTCCCCAATAGCCTTCAGGATCTTATTGATACACCAAATGGACGTCCTCTATTGGAAAAAGAAGCCCTTCTGGATAGCTGGGGGCAGCCACTTCAATATGAAAAAAATAGCAACAAAATAATAATCACTTCGATCGGTGCTGACGGAAAGCCCAGCACAGAAGATGATATATATATTGACTATCTATATTGAGATAATAAAAGGCCCTTCCGATATTCAAGAAGGGCCATTCGTTGTATTGGATTAATTTATCTCATATTGACAGTATTTGCCGCATGATCCTTTGCCATTCTGATCACCTTCGTCGCAGGTTTCACCATATTCTTCCTGAATAATTTTATCGCCGCATCGATCGACGAGCTTACATTCGGGAGAGCAGGTATTGTAGGAACCATCATTGACACCATCATCACATTCTTCACCATTCATGGTGTCAACAATAGCATCGCCGCAACGCGGCGGTAAATACGAGCATCCCAGGCCGCAACCATTGTATTCACCCGTGTTTTTGTCATCACCGGCATCACAGACTTCTCCCAGCCATGCCTGAACAATGCCATCACCACAATACGGTTTTTTGCATTTGGATGAGCAGTTGTCATCATCAGAGGTATTGCCGTCATCGCATTCTTCACCATCTTCGACGATGCCATTACCACAACCGGCTAATTGGCAATTGGCCATACAATTGGATTCTGCCGTACCATTCTTTGCACCGTCGTCGCAGGTTTCGGGGGCTTCGACAGTACCGTTGCCACACTGATCATTTTCATATTTGCAGTCGGATGTACATCCAGCCCCACCATCGCATTGTTCACCCGTTTCGACTTTTCCATTGCCGCAGTAGGGCGTGATTTTACAATTGACACATCCGCCCTTTTTGGCAGTTTCATCATCGACATGATCCTTGATATCGCATTCTTCCGTTCCACGCACAAGTCCGTCGCCGCAAATGGCATCGCAGGAACTTGTGCCCATATCGAGGAACCCGGTCAGTGTGAGTTTAAAGTTCGAGGCACCTGTATGTCGCTCTGCATGGAAGAAGCTAATCGGATAGATCCCATCTTCATAAAGATCAAATTCGGTATTATGCTTTTTGCCGCTAACAGGGTCGGGATCACCTCCTTTCAAAACAAAGGAGGCCGGAGTTTCACCATGGCATCCGCCAATATCAATTGCACGCACACCGTTGACAAATACCCACACATCATCATCGCCGCTGAAATCGAGTGTTTCGTCATTGCCGCGATATTTAAAGTAGGTTTGAATGTGCGTCGTAAAATGGAAATTCTGACTGGAATAGTTGGGCATTTCATTGCCATATCCCTTATTGCTCAGCGGGAAAAATGTACTGCTGTTGAATACATACTTGCCTGTGTTTTTGTCTGTACAGGTGAGTTCGAGATTTTCCTTAAAGGTTTTATTGATCCCCGGATAATCCCGGTACCACATATCAAATGATTCTTTGGTCAATCCGGTGCTATTCGATTGATTGAAAACAGGCAGCCCATCCGTTCCCAGTTGGACTTTCACCATCTCTTTTTCATTCGCATTGACACGCTGGAAATCCGGATGACCATGCCCGGCAACGAATTTGCCACCATAGAGTGCAACATGACTGCTATCAATACACCCATCGATTGGAGTCGTTGGAGTTGCATTGGTGCAATTCTGGTTTGGCCCAGAGTCATCATCGGTTGTGCTGTAAGATCTAAAATCGCGGTAAGTCGCGGGCAATTTAATCGTATCTGGATAATCTTTTGAGTATTTCGTGCACGCGAACCCTTCTTCAATCTTACACTCCGAAGAGCACCCATCGCCTGAGATCAAATTGCCATCATCGCATTCTTCCCCGGCTTCCCAGATAGTAATGCCATCGCCGCAAACAGGCTTACACCCACCTGTTGTACAGATAAATACAGACTCGCTCTTACATACGGGATCGCAACCATCGCCGGCATTCAAATTGCCATCATCGCATTGCTCACCAGCTTCGAGAATGCTATTACCACATTCACCCTTTTTACAATTCTTCCCATTTTCATCACACAAGCAATGTGTCTGAATCGTACAGCTCTTGCAGCACTCACTATCTTCTTCGCAAGTTTCAGCCCCTTCGAGCACACCATTGCCACAATCAGCTTTTTCACAGGCGGCTCCCGGTGTTGGACATTTCCATCCCATTTGAACCTGGCAATTCTTGCACCCTCCGGTTGGACCTACGCTACCTTCGTCACAAGTTTCATCACCCGTTACGTTACCGTCGCCGCACTGATCTGCAACACAGGGCATTCCTGCGGTATCACAATGAAATCCGGCTTCGCGACGGCAGTACTGATTACACCCATCGCCGGGGTTGACATTCTTATCGTCGCATTCCTCATCACCAGCGATAATTCCATCACCGCACATCTGAGCATGGCAGCCATCACTTGAGCATGCCCAACCTGATTCTACCAGACATTTATCGGAACAGCCGTCCCCGGAAACATTGTTGCCGTCTTCGCAATTCTCGCTGCCTTCAATTTTGCCATCACCACAAACGGTTGGCACACAATTCTTGCCATCTTCACAAAGCCATCCTGGTTCAAT